>DASZRI010000101.1:0-1967 GCA_035549215.1 Gemmatimonadaceae bacterium
CGAGGTGCAGCTCCTGTCCAACGACCAGGAAGTCGCACCGCCCGGCGCTTGGGACGACGGCGGCTCTACCATCACGCGCCTCGTGGACGAGATCCTCGGCGCCGGCGTCGCCGCGCACGCCAGCGACATCCACATCGAGCCGGAAGAGCAGGGGATTGCCGTGCGCCATCGCGTCGACGGCGTGCTCCGCCTCGCGCGCACGCTCCCGCGCGGCGTCGCGCCGTCGCTCGTCTCGCGCATCAAGATCCTCAGCGGCCTCGACATCGCCGACCGCCTGCGCCCGCAGGACGGCCGCGCGCGCGTCGCCGTGAACGGTGCCGCGGTGGACCTGCGCATCTCCACCCTCCCTGCGTCGCACGGCGAGAAGGTCGTCATCCGCGTGCTCGACCGCCGCTCCACCGTGCTCTCGCTGGATGCCATGGGATTCCTGCCCGCCGAATACGAGCGCATTGACGCGCTGCTCCAGTGCCGCGAGGGGCTGATCCTCGTCACCGGTCCCACCGGCTCCGGCAAGACGACGACGCTCTACGCCGCCCTGCGCCGGCTGCAGCAGCGCGGCGTCAACATCGTCACGGTGGAAGACCCGATCGAGTACCGCATCCCGGGGATCGTGCAGGTGCAGGTGAACGAGCGCGCCGGGCTCACCTTCGCGTCCGCGCTCCGCTCGATCATGCGGCAGGATCCCGACGTCCTGCTCATCGGCGAGATCCGCGACCGTGAAACGGCCGAGATCGCCATCCAGGCGTCGCTCACCGGCCACCTCGTGCTCTCGACGCTGCACACCAACGACGCGGCGAGCGCCATCACGCGCCTGGCCGACATCGGCGTCGCGCCCTACAAGATCGCGACCGCGGTCAAGGGAGTCGTCGCGCAGCGCCTCGTCCGCCGCCTCTGCTCCTGCGGCGCGGCGCGAAACACCGCCCCGCGCCTCGCCGTCGCCGAGCCCGCGACGTGCGCCGAGTGCGGCGGCAACGGCTATCGCGGCCGGCTGGCCATCGTCGAGGTGCTCACCGCCGACGCCGAATTCGAGCAGCGCGTCACCGCGGGCGAGCCGGCCGAGCGCCTGGCGCTGGCCGCGCGCAACGCCGGCATGCGCAGTCTCTGGGACTCCGGCCTCGCCCATGTGCAGGCCGGCGACACGACGATCGCCGAGCTGCTGCGCGTGGCCGCCCCGCCCAGCGCGGCCCATCCCCGGCTCGCGCCCCTGCACGGCCACGCCCCGTCCGACGCCGGCGGCGTGTCGTCGGACGATGCGGCGCCCGTGGACGCCGCCGCGCCGGCGCGATATTTCAGGACGGCGCGCCATGCGGCGCCCCGTTCACCCCGGCCCGGAGGGCCCGTGTTCAAGTCGCCCGTGTCCGTGGATGTCGGCACCGTCGAGGTCTACGTCATCCACCCCGCGCCCGAGGGCTGGCGCGTGCTTGCCCTGCAGCGCGCGCAGGACGCCATCCGTCCCGGTTCCTGGGAGATGGTCACGGGCAGCATCGAGGGACACGAGCGCCCCGAGGACGCCGCGACGCGCGAGGTGCGAGAGGAAACCGGGTTGGCAATCGACCGCCTGTACTGCGTGGCCGTGCAGCCCTTCTACCTGCCGCGCCGCTCGAGCATCCAGATGTCGGTGGTGTTCGCGGCCTTCGTGGACCAGCCGGGGGCCGTGGCGCTGAGCGCTGAGCACCAGCGGTCGGAGTGGCTGTCGGTTGAGGACGCCCGCGAGCGCGTCACCTGGCCGCGCGCCCGCCGCACGCTCGACGACATCGCGCGCCTGCTCGGCCCCGACACCATCGGCATGGTGGACGACGTGCTGCGCGTGCGCTGAGCCGGGCGGGGCGCCGCACGCGATGACCCCGCGTGCTCCACGCCCCGATGGCGGTTACTCGTCCGCCGCGCCCTCGCGCTTGCGCGCGCTGGCGGCCAGCACGTTCACGCACTCCGGCGCGTTGGGCTTCACCCGCACGCTCTTGGCGGGG
>DASZRI010000102.1:0-8563 GCA_035549215.1 Gemmatimonadaceae bacterium
TCGGGCGCCACGATGACGTTCACGCGGTCGCCGTAGTCGAGGTCGCGCTGGATGATCGTGCGGACCGAGTCGCCGTGCGCACCGCCCACGGGCAGCACGACGACGCCCGGGCGCGTGCCCGGCTGGTACGTGAGCCCGATGCGGACGCCCTTCTGGGTCGTATCCTGCGCCCGCAGCGGCAGCGCGGCGCAGGCGAGCAGGGCCAGGGATCGAACGAGGAAAGTCTTCATCACCGAATGATGGCAGGATCGAAGGTGAAAATCACGGGCAGCACGTCATCGGGAAAGCCGCCCGGCAGCGGGCCAAAGGCGCGCGCGTCGGCGGCGGCTTCCACCGCGCCCTGCGCCTCAATGTCGAAGGCATAGACGCCGGAGCGCTTCTGGAAGCGGAAGCCGCTCACGGTGCCGTCACGATGGATCAGGAAGAACACCTCGGCGTGCAGCACGCCGCGGCCCGGCGGATGGAACCGCACGGCGATCTGCCGCACGATGTTCTGGAGATACCCGGGGAACGGGAAGGCGATCCCGCCGATGTCCACGTTCGCGACGTCGGCGCCGCGACCGCCCTCAGGACCGCCGCCGGCTGCGGGCGCCTTCGCCCCCGGCGTCGCAGGCGCTGCCTTCGCGGCCGGCGGCACTGGCGTCGCCTGGCGCGGAGCGGGAGCGGGCCTGGCCTTCGTCGTGGGAGGCGCCGGGATGGACTTCTCCACCGGGGCCGGCCGCTTGCGCGGCGCCGGCGGGGGCGTTGCGGGCGCCGACTTCGGCGCGGTCTCCTGCACGGTCCCGATCGCCCGCGGACCCGGCGGCGCCGCGATGAGCTGCACGCTGTACACCGGCGGCCCGGGCGGAGGCGGCGACGGCCGGTAGAACACGAAGAGCGCGATCAGTCCCGCATGCAGCAGGACCGACGCCCCGATCGGGAGCTTGAGGGACGGCGCCGCCGGACGGGCGTCCACCTCAGCGCACCTCCTCGGGTTCCGTCACCAGCCCCACGTCGCCCACGCCCGCGCCGCGCATCACGGCGAGCACCTGGGCCACGAGCCCGTAGCTCACCGTGCTGTCGGCGCGCAGGTACAGGCCGTCGCGCGCCTTGTCCTTGGCCAGCGTCGCGAACGCCACGCGAAACTCGCCGAACGTCATCTTCGTGTCGTTGACGAAGATCTCGCCGGCCCGGTTCACCGTCACGACCATCCCGCCCTTGGACGACAGCGGCTTGGCCTCCGCCCTGGGAAGCGCGATGTCCACCCCGCCCTGCATCATGGGCGCCGTGATCATGAAGATCACCAGCAGCAGGAGCATCACGTCGATCAGGTTCACGACGTTGATCTCCGCGTTCAGCTCCATCCGGCGACGGCGGCGCGACATCTCAGATCTGCCCCTCGCGCACGAGCAGCGCGATGATCTCGGCGCCGAAGTTCTCCATCATCCCGTCGAAGCGATTCAGCTTGTTGGCGAAGATGTTGTAGCCGAACGTCGCCGGGATGGCGACCGCCAGCGCCGCCGCCGTCGCGATCAGCGCCTCGGCCACGCCCGGCGCCACCGCCGACAGGTTGCCCGAGCCCTTGGACGCGATGCCGATGAACGCCTCGATGACGCCCAGCACCGTGCCGAACAGCCCGATCAGCGGGCTGGCCGAGCCGATCGTCGCCAGCCACGGCAGGTAGCGGCCCAGCTTGTCGCGCTCCTCCGCCGACTCGACGTCGAGCACGAGGCGTAGCGCCTCGATCTGCGTCGCCGTCAGGGCGCGCGCCTCGGGGGCGCCACCGCCAAGCTCGCGCCCCTGCTGGTTCCGCACGCGCACGTCGGACACGAAGTGCAGCGCGCGCAGGAAGAGCCGCGGCAGCGCGCCCTTGCCCGTGCGGCGCGCCAGCGCCCCGGCTTCCTCGATGCGCCCGGCGCGCACGAACTCGCGCTCGAACTCGGACGCCGTGCGGATGGCGACATTGAGCTGGCGCCACGCGGCCAGGATCACGGCCCAGCTGATGAGGGAGAGGATCGCGAGCACGATGAGCACGGCCTGCGTCATCGTCGTCGCGTTGAGGATCATGTCCACGGGCGAACTGGGGATCGCCCCGCCAACCTGCCAGAAACCAGGAATCATCCGCGGTCACGCTCGGGGTGGATGTCGGTCGGCAAACCACGCGTAGGTCTGCGCGAGGCCCTGCGCCAATGTGTGGCTGGGGCGCCAGCCGAGCCCGGCCGCCGCCTTGTCCACGACAAGATACGACTGCAACTGCTCCCCGGGGCGTGCCGGGGCAAACTCGATGGGAACTTCACGCCCCGCAGCGGCCATCAGGGCGCGCGCGAGCTCGAGGACGGACGTCGGCACGCCGGTGGCGATGTTGAAGGCGCGCGCATTCATGCCCGCATCGCGCGGCGGATCGTGCGACAGGGCGCGCAGCATCGCCTCCGCGACATCGGGCCCATACACGTAGTCGCGCGTCTGGTTCCCGTCGCCAAAAACCGTGAGCGGCCGTCCCTCGATCAGGCGCCCGCAGAAGATCGCCACCACGCCCGCCTCGCCGTGCGGATCCTGCCGCGGGCCGTAGACGTTCGAGTAGCGCAGCGTCACCGCGCGCAGCCCGTGGATGCGCGAGTAGTACGACAGGTACTGCTCCACCGTGTGCTTGGCGACCGCGTACGGGGAATCCGGCTCCTTGTGCACGTCCTCGCGATTCGGCGGCGTGGCCGCATCGCCGTAGATCGCGCCGCCCGTGGATGCGAACACCACGCGCGTCTGCGGCATGCGGCCGCTCGCGCGCACCGCCTCGAGCACGTTGAGCGTGCCCAGGATGTTGATCCCCGCATCGTGCACCGGGTCGTTCACGCTCTTGCGCACGTCGATCTGCGCCGCCAGGTGCGCGATGGCATCGAACGGCACCTCGGTCACCAGCCGCGCCGCGTCCGGCGAGCGCAAGTCCAGCTCGTGGAACGTCGCCCCCACCGGGACGTTCTCCCGCCGCCCCGATGACAGGTCGTCCAGGACGTGCACTTCGTGGCCCGCCGCCAGGTAGCGGTCTGCCACATGCGACCCGATGAATCCGGCCCCGCCCGTCACGAGCACTCGCATCGCTCAGCCCCTGTCGTCAGTTCGTGGTTCGCCCCGCCCGGCCTCAGGTGCGGCTGCCCCGGCGGTCCTGCCCGCTCCCTGGTCGAGCGCGAACAGGTACCGGACCGCATCCACGATCCCGAGCCCGCGGCCGTTTGCCGCGGCCGCGCGCAGGCGCACGCTCGGCTCGTGCATGAACTTGTTCGTCAAGCTCCGTGCCAGACGCTCCACCGCAGCCCGCTGCTCCGCCGTCAGGTCGGGCATCCGCCGTAAGGCATCCGCCACTTCCGCATCCCGCACCGCTTCCATCCGTGCGCGGAACTCGGTCAGCACCGGCACCGCCTCGAGCCCGGCGATCCACTGCCAGAAGCGCTCGACCTCGTCCGCGATCAGCGCTTCCGCACGCGGCAGTTCCGCCTTGCGGCGCTCGATGTTCGCCGACACGACGCGCTGCAGGTCGTCCAGGTCGTAGAGGAAGACGTTGTCCAGCCTGCCGACGGCCGGCTCCACGTCGCGCGGCACCGCGATGTCCAGCACGCACAGCGGCCGGTCGCCGCGGCGCGCCAGTGCCGGCCGCACACGGTCCGCCGTCACGATCGGCTGCGGGGCCGCCGTCGATGACAGCAGCAGGTCCACCTGCGCGAGCTCGGTCCACGCGTCGTCCAGCGTCATCGCGCGCCCGCCGTGGCGCGCGGCCAGTTCCACCGCGCGGTCATACGTGCGGTTGGCCACCACCGACGCCTGCACACCCTCGGCCACCAGGCACTCCAGCGCCAGGTCCGCCATCTCGCCCGCGCCGAACACCATTGCGCGGATGCCGCGCAGCGAGCCGAAGATCTGCTTGGCCAGCTGCACCGCGGCCGAGCTCACGGACGCCGCGCCGTGGCCGACCACCGTCTCGCTGCGCACGCGGCCCGCGACGAGCAGCGAGGTCTGGAAGAGCCGGTTGAGCACGGCCGACGACTGGGCTCGGCACGCTTCCCAGGCATCGCGCACCTGGCCGTGGATCTGCGCCTCGCCGAGCACCAGCGAGTCGAGCCCCGACGCCACGCGAAAGAGGTGCGTGGCCGCCTCCCGATCCCGCCGCACGTATCCGAACGCCGATGCATCCTGCCCCAGGCGCTCGGAGAGCTGCGCCCAGACCGCCGGCACGGCGTCCGCCTCGCCTTCCACGACATACACCTCGGTGCGGTTGCACGTGGAGAGCATGACGCCCTCGCGCACGCCGTGCCGGTCACGCAGCAGTTCCAGCGCGCGCACGGCCTCGGCGGGACGGAACGTCAACCGGTCGCGCACGTCGAGCGAGGCCGTCCGGTGGCTGACCCCGACCAGCGTCAGCATCGCGGGCGACGGCGCGTTCAATGGAACCTCCCCACTACCGGGCCGGCCACGCGCAGCGCCACGTACAGCAGCACCACGGCCGCGAACGACACGCTGGACAGGATCGCCGCACGCCGCGCCTGCCACCCGCGCGTCACGCGTCCCAGCGCCACCGTGCTCACGCCAACCCATGCCGCCACGCCCCACGCCAGCTGCGCCACCTGCATCTGGTGGTACTCGAAGGCGTAGCTCACCGCGAGCACGACGCCAAACGTCAGGGCGAGCCAGCCCGCCACGGCCGCCACGTGGTTGACGCGGTCGAGGGTGGCGAGCGGCGGGAAGAGCCGGAACAGTGCCCCGAAGCGGCGCGTCTTGAGCTGGCGCCGCTCCACGAGGTACACGAGTCCCGCGGCCGCCGCTGTCCCGAATGCCGCGATGCCGATGAAGCTCAGCGCGATGTGCGCCGCGAGCCACGCCCCCTGCACCCCGCTCGGCTCACGCGCCGGCGTGAACCCCACGATGTTCGCAAAGATGGTCGGGAGCGCCGCCAGCGGCGCGGCCACCAGCGTCAGGCTGACTTCGCGCGCGATCAGCTCGACGACGACGAGCGTCAGCGCCAGCAGCAGCCCGGCCAGCGACAGCGATGGGCCAAGCCCCGAAATGATGACGTGGCCCCCCGCTCGGGCGAACATCGCCAGGCTCGCGGCGTGCACCGCGACGCCGGCCGCCAGCACCCCCACGACGCCCCGATACGGGGCATTCATCGGCCGGGCCAGGGGCGTGGCCGCCAGGGCGGCGGCAGCCAGGTACAGCGTGATGGCGGCGAAGTGGGCGATTGCGATCATGGCGCTCGCCCAAATCTAGCAGCACGAAGTCGTTAGGGCATCTTCGCGATGTTGCGCACCACGGCGCCGGCCTCGATCTTCGCCTGCTGCTGCGACACGACGATCGCGGTCGCACCGAACGGCGTCACGCGCACGACCTGCGCACGCCCGATCGCCACCTCAGGATCGTCCGGGCCACCCTCGGCATGACGCGTCCGCGGCTTGAAGACGAGGTACTGGTCGCCCGGCTTCACGCCGTCCGCGGACGTAAGGTTGAGCACCACGTAGCTCTGCACCGTCGGGATGACCGGGTCGCCCTGCACCCACTTGACCGTCGCCTCGCGACCGTCCTTCACGGGGGCCGGCTGCGCCATGGACGAGATGCCCGTCGTGTCGAGCGCCAGGAGGCGCTGCCCCGGGTTCATCTCGCCGAAGAGCTGCACGATGTCCGCGCGCCCTGCCTCGTTCCCGTTCGGCACGTGCGTCAGCTTCACGACGCCCGTCGGCACCACCACCTGGCCCATCCCCTCGATGTTCGGGCCCAGCGACACGACCAGGAACCGCTGGCCCGCGGCGCCGGCTTCACCCTTTGGCAGCCGCACGAGCACGCGGTCGTATTGCTTGAAGATCGGCGTCCGGGGCGACGGCGGGATCGGCGAGAGATCGGCGTCCTTCAGCACCTCCCCGGCATCCGCGGGGCCACCCGCCGCAATCACGAACGGCGCGGCGACGAACTCGCCCTTGCACACCGTCGGGTGGGCGGGCGCCTGCTCCGTTGAGACGGACTCGCCGCCCTGGATCGCCGTCTCCCGCCGGAACACCGTCGGCGCATCAAAGCGCTGTGGCTCCTCGTGCGCCGGCTCGGCGGCGGGCGCGGGCTTCACGGGCGCGGGCTTCACGGACACCGTCACCCGGGCAAGTGCACCCGGCAGCTTCAGTTCCTCGCCCGGATAGATCCAGTGCGGATTCGCGATCTTGTCGCGGTTCAGCCGGTAGATCTCCGGCCAGCGATGCGGGTCGGAGAGGTAGGCCTGGGCCAGCCCCCACAGCGTCTCGCCCTGCTTGACGGTGTGCACCTGCTGGGTGGCCGCCGCCTGCTGCTGCGCGGCGAGCATCGCGGGAAACATCAACGCGGCGGCGCCGAGCGCGCCAATGGTCCGGTTTCGCATGATGCCGAAGGTGGACTCCGCCGGACGGACGTGCGCCCGCCAGCCGTGGAGGTGTCGTGAAGCGGCCCCCGGGAACGGACCGGGAGCCGCGCGCCGGCCGTCCATCCGGACCGCCGCTCGTCAAGGACGAACCGAAGGGCCAAAGGGAAACGGGGCGGCAGCCAGCGGCCGCCGCCCCGTCCCAGCTCTGCCTGCCGGGTCAGAACGGCAGGTCGTCGTCCTGGTCCTGCAGGGCGTCCGGGAACTCCTCGAAGTCGTCGGATCCCCCCGCAGCGGCCTTGGCCTTGGGCGCGGCCGCGCGCGCGGGCCGCGGCATGGACTCTCCGTCCATGTCCCCGCCCCCCTTGGGCGAGCTGAGCATGATCAGCTCGCGGACATTGATCTCGGTCGTGTACCGCGTCTGGCCGTCCTTGTCCTGCCACTGGCGGTACTCGATCCGACCCTCCACGTAGAGCTTGTCACCCTTGTGGACGTACTTCTCCACCACGTCGGCCAGCTGCGACGACTTGGAATTCCACACCACGCACCGGTGCCACTCGGTCTTCTCCTGGCGATCGCCAGCCTGCCCATTCCAGGTGCGGCTGGTGGCCAGCGAGAAGGTGGCAACACGGTTGCCTCCGGTCGTCGAACGCACTTCGGGATCGCTGCCCAGGTTTCCGATCAGCGTCACCTTGTTCAAGCTGCGGCTCACATTTCCTCCTGGCGAGAGAGTTATCGACACTCGCCGCGTATGATATCCAATCCAGGTTAGACAACTGCAACCAAATCTCTACTGCACAAACACTTCCATTCCGGACACGATAAACTACTTGAGCCTTGGCCTGACAATGCGGCGCAGGATCAGCGCATCCTCGATCGGCCGACGATAGTACCCCGGGCGCCTCCCCACCTCCTCGAATTCCCGCCCGGCGTAGAGCCGCCGAGCCGCGACGTTCGATTCGCGCACCTCGAGAAAGAACTCCTCGGCGCCGCGGGACTGCCCTTCCTCGAGTGCCGCATCCAGCAACCTTGCCCCGATGCCCTGCCCCCGCGCCTCGGGCACGACGGCCAGGTTCGCGACCTCCGCCTCTTCCGCGGCGAAGTACGCCACAACATAACCGATCACCCCTGACAGCGAACGCCCCGCCGCGTCCGCCCCATCGGCGGTCGCCACCGCGAACCAGACCGCCGGCTCGCCGAGCAGCGCCCGGAACGAGCCTTCCGTCCACGGGTCGCTGAACGCCCGCTGCTCGATTTCGGCAACCGGTGCGACGTCCTCGCGGCGCGCCGGCCGGATGGTCACGGGGATCACGACGCCGACAGCGGCCTCCCGTGGGCCGCTTCCCACTTCACCTGCGCCTCGGCCAGCCGGCCGTACGTCGGCTCCCATGAGCCAACGTCCACAGGCTCGACCAGCCCCTCGGCCCCGGCCAGCCCCCGCGCGTGCGGCGCAGCATCCAGTTCGTGCCCGGGCCCGACGACGCGCGCCCCGAGCTGGGCCGCGAGCGCCGCGACGTCTGCCGACGCCACAAGCCGCGGCACATCCACAGCGGCGACGCGCCCGTCCGGATCGCGCTCGTACGCCGCCGCGTAGGCTTCCCTGCGCAGGGCATCGAGCACGGCAAGGTAGAGGCCGGGCCCGAGCGACGGGGTGCCGGCCACCATGAGCGCCAGCGACGGGACCGCGTACAGCCCGCACCCCGCGCCCATCGCGAGCCCCTTCGCGATCGACGCGGCGATCCGCAGGCTGGTGAAGCTCCCCGGCCCCGCCCCGCACACCACGCGCTTGATGTCGCCGCGGGCGACGCCTGCGGACGCCAGTGCCACGGGAACAGCCGGCATGAGGCGCTCGACGTCGTGCCCGCGCATTGCCGTGGCCTCCGCCGCCAGCACGATGCCGTCCCGCAGCACGGCCACCGTACCCACGTACGTCGACGCGTCGAGGGCGAGCGTGATCACCGTGCTCCCTCCGCGCCCGGCGTGCGCGCCCCATCGACGACGACCGCAGAAGTGCGGCCAGTGCCGGTGACGGACAGCGCGCGGCGCTCGGGATCGCCGGGCACGTGCGCCAGGTGGATGCGCACGGCGTCGTCCGGAAGCCGGTCGCCTGCGCGCTCGGGCCACTCAACGATCACCAGCGCCCGCGCACCGACGATTTCGTCCCAACCGATGTTCGTGAGGTCCGCGGGTCCCGACAGGCGGTACAGGTCGAGGTGGTACACC
>DASZRI010000103.1:0-1962 GCA_035549215.1 Gemmatimonadaceae bacterium
GTTTGCCATGGGCTCGTCCACGGAACACAGCGCCTACGGCCCGACGCGGAACCCCGTCGCGCCCGATCGCGTCCCCGGCGGCTCGTCGGGCGGCTCCGCGGCCGCCGTCGCCGCCGGCATCGTGCGCATCGCGCTCGGGTCCGAGACTGGCGGATCCGTGCGGCAGCCCGCGGCGCTCTGCGGCGTGGTCGGCGTCAAGCCGACCTACGGCCGCGTGAGCCGCTACGGGCTCGTCGCATTCGCCTCCTCGCTCGACCAGGTCGGCGTCTTCGGCGCCTCCGTTGACGACGCAGCCATCGGCCTGCAGGTCATCGCCGGCCGCGATGCGCTGGACGCCACATCCGCCGATGTCCCCGTGGATGACTATCGCGCCGCCGCGGGCGCATCGCTCAAGGGCATGGTGATCGGGCGCCCGAAGGAGTACTTCCCGGACGACCTCGATCCGCGCATTCGCGCGCTGTGCGACCGCGCCCTCGACCGGCTGCGCGCGCAGGGCGCGGAGGTGCGCGACGTCTCGCTGCCGCACACGCCGCTCGCAATCCCGGTGTACTACATCGTGGCGCCCGCCGAGGCCTCGTCCAACCTCGCGCGATTCGACGGCGTGCGGTATGGCCTGCGCCTCGAGGGCGAGGGGCTGCGCGGCATGTATGAGGCCACGCGCTCCGGCGGCTTCGGCCCCGAAGTGACGCGACGCATCCTGCTCGGCACCTACGTGCTCTCCGCCGGCTACTACGACGCGTACTACCGCAAGGCCCAGCAGGTGCGCGCGCTGATTACGCGCGATTTCGTGGACGCGTTCGCCAGCGGCGTGGATGTGCTCTTCACGCCCACCACGCCCACGCCGGCCTTCCCGATCGGCGCCACCACCGATCCGTACGAGATGTACCTGAACGACATTTTCACGGCCACCGCGAACCTGGCCGGCGTGCCCGCCATGTCGCAGCCCATCGGTCGCGTGGACGGCCTGCCCGTCGGCGGCCAGTTCATCGCGCCGCACTTTGCCGAGTCGCGCATGTTCACGGCGGCTTACGCACTCGAGCGTGCCCTGGGGCAGGAGGCACACCAATGAGCGACCTCGCCCGCTTCCGCGAGCGCTACGAGATGGTCGTCGGCCTCGAGGTGCACGTGCAGCTCAAGACGGCGACCAAGGCCTTCTGCAGCTGTTCGTCTGCGTTCGGCGCGGCGCCGAACAGCAACGTGTGCCCGGTCTGCCTCGCGCTTCCCGGCGCGCTGCCCGTGCTCAATGCGCACGCGGTGGAGCTGGCCGTGCGCGCCGCGCTTGCGCTCGAGTGCACCGTGCATCCCGTGTCGATCTTTGCGCGCAAGAACTACTTCTATCCCGACCTGCCCAAGGGATACCAGATCTCCCAGTTCGACCAGCCGCTGGCGACCCACGGGCGGCTCGCGGCCGGCGATCGCACGGTGGGCATCACGCGCGTCCACATGGAAGAGGACGCGGGCAAGTCCATTCACGATCGCTACGCCGGCGCGACGGCCATCGACCTCAACCGCGCGGGCGTGCCGCTCATCGAGATCGTCAGCGAGCCCGACATGCGCTCGGCGGAGGAAGCCGGCGCCTACCTCCGCGCCCTCAAGCAGGTGCTCGAGTACGCCGACGTCAGCGACGTGAGCATGGAGGAGGGCTCCCTGCGCGTGGACGCCAACATCAGCGTCCGCCTCCACGGCGCGACACCGCTCGGCACCAAGACCGAGGTCAAGAACATGAATTCCTTCTCGGGCGTCGAGCGCGCGTTCGAGGCGGAGTTCGTGCGGCAGTGCGCGCTCGTCGAGTCGGGCGGCCGCGTCGAGCAGCAGACGATGCTGTGGGACGGCGCCGCGGGCGAGGTGCGCCCCGCGCGCTCAAAGGAAGGCAGCCACGACTACCGGTATTTCCCGGAGCCCGACCTGCCGCCGCTCGTGCTCAGCGACGACTACGTCGCGCGTGCGCGGGCCTCGCTCCCC
>DASZRI010000104.1:0-3769 GCA_035549215.1 Gemmatimonadaceae bacterium
CGACGGACTCCACGGGCACGACATCGGTGACGCTCACGCTCGCCGCAACCGCGGGAGCCAACCTGGTCACCGCCTCGCTGTCGGATGGCGGGCCGAGCGTGACGTTCAAGGAGACCGGCGTAGTGGGCGCGGCCGCGAACGTCGCGAAGGTCGCCGGCGACAACCAGGTGGGGACGCCGAATACGCTGCTTCCGGTCAAGCCGCAGGTACGCGTGACGGACGGCCACGGCAACCCGGTGCCGGGCTGGTCGGTGGCATTCTCCGTCACCGGCGGCGGCGGCTCGGTCACGGGCGCGACGCCGGTCACGGACGACCAGGGGCTGGCATCCGTCGGCGGGTGGACGCTCGGCGCGAGCGGGCCGCAGTCGCTCAAGGCCACGGTGAACGGCGTCAGCGTCACCTTCACGGCGTCAGCGGGCGCGCCGGCGCCCTCGGCGGCGACATCGCTGCGCTTCACGACGCAGCCGTCGAACGCGCCGTCGGTCACGTACATCACGCCGAGCATCCAGGTCTCGGTGCTCGACCAGTACGGAAACGTGATGACCTCCGGCACGGGCTCCACGGCGCGCGTCGCGCTGGGCGTGCTGCATGGCCCGGTGGGTGGCGTGATCCGCGACTCCGTGGGCTTTGCGGGAGACACGGTGAACGCGGTGGCCGGCGTGGCGACGTTCAAGGTCGGCGGCAACATCGCCGGCACCTACAAGCCGCTGGCCACGTCGCCCGGGCTGGCGTCGGACAGCAGCGCGGCCTTCTCCATCACGGTAGGCACGCCGAACCGCGTGCAGTACGTGTCCGGCGACGGCCAGACCGCGCTGGCGAACGATTCGCTGCCGCTGCGCCCGACGGTGATCGTGCAGGATGGCGGCGGGAACCCGGTTCCGCTGGGCAAGGTCGTCTTCGTCGTGGATTCGGGCGTGGGCTCGATCAACGTGCCGCCGCAACCCGGACCGGCGGTGGCGGTGGACACGGTCACCGCGGACGGCGCCGGCCACGCGAGCGTGAAGTGGTTCCTGTGCGGGTGCGCGTCGCAGGAGCTGATCGCCTTCACGCCGGGCTCCAGCGTGGACACGGTGCGGTTCCACGCCACGGTGATCCAGCCGGCGACGCAGATCGCCATCACGTCGCAGATGAACCAGAGCTACGCCAGCAACACGCACCTGCCGCTCGTGGCGCAGCTCGAGGATGACAATGGGAACCCGGTGCGACAGGCCGGGGTGGCGCTGATCGCACGCGTGATGCTGAACATCGACTACAACCGTGCAGCCCCGTCGCGCGCGCCGCGTGGCGCGCGCGTGCAGCGCGCCCCTGGGTCGCGGGCGCCGGCGCCGGCGCCGTCACTCGTGCCGCAGCTGCTGCCCTCGCCGTATGAGAGGCTGAGCCGCGCGTTGGCACAGTCGCGGGTGCGGCGGATCGTGGTCGGGGGACGCGCGCGCCGCGATGTCACGATGTCCACGTCCGGCGTCTGGGATTCGCTGCCCTCCGTGCCCCAGCCGTACCTGTACGGTGCGGTCGTGGCGGTCACGGACAGCACAGGCGCCGCGGCGTTCCCCAGCCTGTACGTCGCGGGCGCAGTGAACCAGTACTTCGGGCTCGAGGTGGACGACACGTCGAGCACCTCCACGCTCTATCCGGCCTACGATTACACGGGCTATTACCTGACCCCGGGCGCGCCGGCGAACGTGCTGGCGGCGTACGACAGCGTGCACCAGGCGATTGGCCAGCCGGTGATCGATGCGCCGCAGGCATTCGTGGCAGACAGCGCCGGCAACGGCGTGCCGGGGGTGCCCGTCACGCTGTCGATCGCCGCTGGCGGTGGCAGTCTCTCCTCGACCTCGGCAACAAGCGACGCCAGCGGGTTCGTGACGCTCACTGGCTGGATGCTCGGTGCATCGCCGGGCGTGAACCAGGCGACGGCGTCGGTCGCGGTCGGTCAGGCGACGCGATCGGCCACGCTCACGGCGACGGGCCACGCGCCGGGCGCGCTCGGCATGCTCGTGGACCTGCCGCTGAGCGTGGTGGACAGCGTCACGATCTCGCCCGCGCCGCAGGTGCAGGTGCTGGACTCCACGAGTACGTGGGCCCTGAATGCGCCGGGCGTGGTCATCACGCCAGCCGTGCGCCTCTCACCGCCCAAGGACGTGCAGTCGCCGCGCCTGGTCGGCAGCACGAATGCAGTAACGTCGGGCACGGACGGCTCCGCGACGTTCAGCGGCGTCGGCATCGTCGGCACCTTCGGGTCCACCGTGCAGATGGTCTTCACGGCGCCGAACCTCATCGGGGTGGCCAGCGACACCGCGTCCATCGCCTCCGGCCCGGCGGCGAGCCTCGGCGTACCGATGGGTGAGTCGCTCGACTCCACGCACGTCGTCGGCGCCACGACCCGGCAGGTGGCGGTGCTCGCGACCGACACGAGCCGCTACGGCGTGGGCGGCGTGCCGGTGACGTTCACGCTCACGGGAACGGGCTCCACCTGCCAGCTTCCGGGCAACGCGTCGTCGTACACGACGAACACGAGCGCCTCGGGCCAGGCCTTCGCGACGATCTCGCTCCAGGCGGCGGCCGGCTCGTGCGCCATCGTCGCGACCAGCACGGCCGTGCCGTCGCAGGTCGTCACGTTCCGCGAGCTGGTGGTGCCGCCGAATCATGACACGTGGCTCGGCCTGCAGGACAACAACTGGCAGAATGCCGCCAACTGGAGCACGAGCGCCGTGCCAACCGCAGCGGACTCCGTGTTCGTGCCGTACGCGCTGACCTATGGGGCCTTCGGGGGCAACGCGCCGATGCTGGGCGCAGCGGCGGATGTCGCCACGTTGCTGGTGGAGAATGGCGCGCAGCTCGACCTCAATGGCTACGCGATGAACGTGCACGGCAACCTGGGCAACGGCACGTCGAGCGCGTGGACCACCGCCACGCAGGATCGCGGCTCCATCGTGATGCTGGCGCCGGGCGCGTCGGTGGCGGGCGTCCTCCCGTACAAGCTCGTGATCGGCGACGGCACCGCGGCCTGCCCGGGCGGCGCGCCGGTGAAGGCCTCCGGCACGCTGTCGGCGGACTCGCTGGTCATCAACTGCCCGTTCGACGTGAATGGCGTGACACTGAATGTCAGTGGCGACATGACGGTCACGCATCACGGCATCCTGCAGGCCACCACCGGCAATCCGCAGATGTTCGTCGGGCGGAACTTCACGGTGAACAGCGACCAGGCGTCCACCAACCTCATGACGGCGGGCGACCTCCAGATCGTCGGCAACTTCGTCGAGGACACGGTGGCCACCATGCCGGGTTCGTACCACAACTTCGATCCGGGGGCGGGCTTCTCGGTCACGATGCGCGAGTACGGGTACAACTACGGCTCGCCCGCGAGCATCAGCTTCACGTCGCCGTATGCGCAGTTCGGGGCGCTGTACATCGCGCAGGGCGGGAGCACGGTGACCCTCAACGGGTCGAACGGACAGGCGTACACCGTGAACGGCCTCCTGAGCATCGGGAACACGATCTACCCGCCGGCAACGCTGGTCATCCCTGCGGGGATCACGCTCAACGTGCAGAGCACGTTCAGCATCGGGTCGAACGGGCGCGTGCAGGTGAGCGGCGCGATGCACCTGGCGCAGACGTGGCAGTGCCAGGTCCAGTCGTTCGTGACGATGCTCGGCAGCGGCACGGTGACGCCGGCATGCAGCACGCCATGACCACCCGCGCGCTTGCCTGACGCGCAACGGGCGCCGGCAGATACCGGCGCCCGTTCGCGTTCCGGAAGGCCCTGACGCTA
>DASZRI010000105.1:0-15174 GCA_035549215.1 Gemmatimonadaceae bacterium
CGTCAGTTCCACGGACGTTGCACGCGGTGCCGCCGACGTCTTTGGCGACTCGACCGCGGCCAAGCCCGGCCCCAACGCCCCCACGTGGGACATGGACGTCGCGTCGTACGAGACGCGCGCGCGGGTGCAGCGCTACGTGACCCTGTTCACGGGATCGGCGCGCGATCGCATCGTCGCCCGGCTGGAGCGCGGCTCGCGGTACGAGGCGATGATTCGCCAGCAGTTCCTGGCCGGCGGGCTTCCCGGCGACCTCTACTACCTGGCGCTCGTCGAGAGCGGCTACGACCCCAACGCCTACTCCAAGGCCGCCGCGGTCGGCATGTGGCAGTTCATGGCCTCCACCGCGCGAGACCTCGGCCTGCGCGTGGATTGGTGGGTGGACGAGCGCCGCGATCCCGTGAAGTCCACCAAGGCCGCGGTGCGCTTCATCAAGGGGCTCGACGACCAGTTCGGCTCGCTGTACCTGGCCGCGGCGGCATACGACGGCGGCCCGGGGCGCATCGCGCGAGGGCTCTCGCGCTATGCCGACGAGCTGCAGGACACGCAGGGCGACGACTGCTTCTTTGCGCTCGCCGACCGCGACTACCTGCGGAACGAGACGCGCGACTACGTGCCGCAGCTCATTGCCGCGGCCCTCGTCGGCAAGGACCCCGGCCGCTACGGGCTCGACGTCCAGCGCCAGCAGCCCTTCACATACGATTCCGTTCGCGTGGCGCCGCGCACGCCCCTGGCGGCGATCGCGCAGGCCGCCGGCACCACGGTTGACGCGCTGCACGAGCTGGACCCGCAGATCCTGCGCGGCATGACCCCGCCACTCGACTCGATCTTCGTGCGTATCCCGGCCGGCTCCGGCGCACGCTTCGACTCGCTGTTCAGCGCGCTCCCCGAATCCGCCCGCGTCGCCACGCGCACGGTGGAGTCGCGAAAGGGCGAGTACCTGGAGACGATCGCGCGGCGGCACGGGCTGTCCACGCGCGCGCTCGCGGCGTTCAATCCGGGCCTCAAGCGCTACAAGAGCGGGCACCTGGTCCCGGGACAGGCCGTGCTCGTGCCCACGGCGGCCGTCGCAGAAGCGGCGATCCCGGTGCCCGACCCGTCCATCGAGCGCTATCCGTCGAGCTCGGCCTCGACCCGCGTGCACACCGTGCGAAAGGGTGAGACGCTGGGCGGCATCGCCAGGCGGTACGGCACCACCGTCAAGCACCTGATGGCGCTCAACGACCTGCGCCGGGCGATGATCTTCCCGGGGCAGACACTGATCGTGTCCAGCCGGGCCGCCGCCCATTCTGGCACGACCAGGGCGAAGGCCACCAAATCGAAGGCCGGCAAGGCGAAGGCGACCAAGGCGAAGGCGACGAAAGCTTCGGCCAGGAAGACCACCGCCAAGTCACGCGCGACGCACGAGTCCGCCCCAAGGAATAAGAAGAAGCCGGCTGCGCGATGAGCGCGCGCCCGGATCAGGGCCTGGCCATCGCCACCGGCACCGGCGGCGACCAAACGAGAACGCCGCCCAGACGGGGGCGGCGTTCTCACTTCATAATGTAGACGTCCGACGGGCGCTCAGTTCACCACGCCCTTGCCCTTGTATCCGCGCATCAGGATGCGGTCGTAGCCGTTCGTCGGGTTGATCCCCTGCGCGGTCGCGGTCCGTACCGCCACCTCGCCGCGGTTGTACACCAGCAGCGCCAGGTTCACGTCCCCGTACTCGTCCACCAGCGTCCGCAGGTACCGGAAGCCGATCCGCAGGTTGAGCATCGGGTCGAACAGCTGGTCCCGGCGCACGTCCTTCTGGAAGAACCGCGCCGTGGCCGGCATCAGCTGGGTGAGCCCCACAGCCCCGGCCGAGCTGACGGCGCGGGTGTTGAAGTCGCTCTCCAGCTTCACGAGCCGGAACGCCAGCTCGGGGTCGATGCCCTCGCCGAGCGAGGCGTCGTAGACCATCGAGGCCACGTCGGCGCCAATGCCGTACCGCGCCGAGAAGTTGATCACCTGCTCGGCCCGGTCGAGCCGCGCCTTGAGGATGTCCACCTGGCCCTGCGCGGTGTTGAGTTCCTGCCGCAGGTGCGCATCAGGGGTGATCGCGAGCGGTGCCCGGGTCAGGCTGGCGCCTGCCACGGCGGCCTGAGCGACCTCCGGAGACGCCTGCCGCTGCGAATACGCGTACGCGCCAGCGGCCAGAATACCCACCAAAGAAAGCAAACGTTTAATGCGCTGTCTTCGTCGCTCGGCGTCTCCCCGGTGCACATACGTGCCACTGAGATTCTGCATAAGCTCCTTGTTTTCAACCACTTACGCACTTCCGGCCGGTGCACGGCCTTCCGGACTATAAGCGGCCAGGTGCCGAGCATCAACCTCTTGACCAGTCGCCTCGCTGTCCACCTGTTTTCGACTGGAGCGATATATCGCCAATGACCATCCCACGGTCCATGGCCTTCGCCATGTCGTACACCGTTGCAAGCGCCATGCTCACGGCGACCATCGCCTCCATCTCTACACCGGTGCGGCCGGTGGTCCGGGCGGTCGCTTGCACCCGGATGCCGGGCAGCGAGTCGTCCGGAACGAGGGAGACCTGCACATCCTCCAGCGGAATGGGGTGACACAGCGGGATCAGCTCGGCCGTCCGCTTGGCCGCCATGATACCTGCTATCCTGGCCACCCCCAGGACGTCACCCTTCTTCATCGCGTTGGCGCGAATCGCCGCCAGCGTCGCCGGCTCCATCCGGATATTCCCCGTGGCGGCGGCGGTACGGACGGTTTCCGGCTTGGCGGACACGTCCACCATGCGCGCCTGCCCCTGCGCGTCCACGTGGGTGAGCTTGTCGGTCATCGGAGTGCTTCCTCCAGGCGGCGAAGCAGGGTGGCGGTCACGAGCTGCGGGTTGGCGTTGCCGGACGCCTGTTCCTTGGCGGCTTCCACGGCGGCCACGGCGCGGGCGGCGCCCAGTGCCGCCGCCTCATCGTCGCGCTGGATCGCGTCCTTTGCGCGGTCGCGCAGGAGCACGGCGAGCGCCTCCAGCGCTTCGGCAAAGGAGCCGCGCGCCTTGCTGCTGCCCTGCACGAACGCCACGCGCATGCGCTCGGCGCGGGTGCCGCGGGTGACGGCATCGAGCATGCGATGGGCGCGTTGCAGCGCGTCGTCCCACGCCGCCTGGGCGAACAGGTTGCCCGGCGCCCCGCCGGCGAGCTGCAGTCGCTCGTCGGTGGACGCCGGGACGGCGCGTTTCCTGAGCTGCTCCTGGACTGCGGGCTCGGCCAGGAAGGCGCGCACGTCGGCGTCGGGGAGCGCCGTCACGCGCACGGCGGCGACGCGCGAGCGGATGGTGGGGAGCAGCGCCCCGGGCTCGCTCGTGGTCAGGATGATGTTCGTGTTCTCCGGCGGCTCCTCGAGGAGCTTGAGGAACGCGTTGGCCGCCTGTTCGGAGCCTTCCTGCGGCACCATGCGCTCGGCATCGCCGATGACGAACACCTTGCGGCGGGCCATGGCGGGGGAGAGCGCAGCGTCGTGGACGACGGCGCGCACCGTGGCGATGAAGATGCCCTCGTCGCCTCCCGGGGCCTCGTACAGGCCATGGGCGGCGACACGCTCGGCGATCGCGTCGGCGTAGTCGGCGCGGATCTCGTCGGGGGAGGCGTCGCCGTCCTTGAGCCGAGGCCGCGGGAAGCGCCAGTGCAGGTCGGGGTGCGTGAGCTCCGCGGCGAAGCGGCAGTGCTGGCAGGTGCCGCAGGGGCGTGCGCCGGGGCTATCGCAGAGGAGGCGCTGGGCCAGCCAGAGGGCAATCCGCTGCTTGCCCACGCCGCGCGGGCCGTGGAGCAGGAGGCTGGCGGGCAGCGTTCCGCGGGCGATGGCGGCTTCGAGGCGCTGGCGCAGCGCATCGTGGCCATGAAGGGCGACGATCGGCACGTGGAGAAGATAGGGCGCGCGGGGCGGTCGGGGGAGCGCAGCCGGGTAAACTTTACAATACAAAGTACTTGCTAACAACGCTCGCCGGTGTCAACTTGTGGCCATGACACCGACCATGGCTGCCGGCGCGGGCCCCGTGAGGGCGGGGGCGTGATGCCGCCCGCGGCCGCCGGGCCTGCGCGCACCTCCGACCCGCCGGAGATCCAGGCGCGGGCGATGGACAACCTGCGCTTCATCCGCGAGACGATGGAGCGCGCGGGTACCTTCACCGCGGTCTCCGGGTGGGGACAGGTGGTGATTGGCGTGACGGCCATTGCCGCAGCACTGGTCGCGGCGCGGCAGCCGTCCCCGCATGGATGGGTGGCGGTCTGGATCGGCGAGGCGCTGGTGGCAGGCGCACTGTCGGTGGCGTTCACGTGGCGCAAGGCGCGCGCGGCGCAGGTGCCGCTGCTCTCGGGGCCGGGGCAGAAGCTGATCCTCGCGTTCGCGCCGTCGCTGATCGTCGGCGGGGTACTCACGGTTGCCGCCGTCGTGCACGGGCTCGAGGCGCTGCTGCCCGGCATGTGGATGCTGCTCTACGGCGCTGGCGTCATTGCCGCCGGCGCGTACTCGGTGCGCATCGTGCCGGTGATGGGCGTGGCGTTCCTGGGGTTCGGGGTCGTCGCGCTCTTCGCGCCGGCGGCGTGGATCACGGCGTTGCTCGCGGCCGGCTTCGGTGGGCTGCACCTGGTGTTCGGGTATCTGATCGCACGGAGGCATGGTGGCTAAGCACGGTGCAGTTCCAAAGGATCACGCGGAGCGTCCTCGCGCGGGGCGCCCCCAGGCCGCGCTTGGCGCGGTGAAGGGACGTGGTCGTGCGGAGGGCGAGGGCGCCCTGGGGCTCGACCGCCTGATCCACGAGCGCATGCGCCTGGGCATCGTGAGCGCACTGGCCGCCAATTCGCGCCTCAGCTTCAACGACCTCAAGGCGCTGATGAAGACCACCGACGGCAACCTGAGCGTGCATGCGCGCAAGCTCGAGGAGGCCGGGTACGTGACGTGCACCAAGGGCTTCGAGGGGCGCGTGCCGCGCACGGAGTATGCGCTGACGGCCGCCGGCCGCCGCGCGCTCGAGCGCTACCTCGATCACATGGAAGCCCTCATCCGCGCGACGCGCGAGCGCTGACCGATGGCGGACGGGCATTCGCACGAGCCGGGCGCCGCGGCGGCGGCGCCGCTCCACGTCGCCATCATCATGGACGGCAACGGCCGCTGGGCCACGAACCGGGGGCTGCCGCGCACGGCGGGGCACCGCGCCGGCGTGCGCACCGCGCGCCGCATCGTCGAGGCGGCCGTCAAGGCGGGCGTGGGCACGCTGACGCTGTACGCATTCTCGTCGGACAACTGGCGCCGCCCGCGGGGCGAGGTGCTGGCGCTCATGCGGCTGTTCCAGCGCACGCTGCTCGGGGAATCGCGCCGGTGCGTGGCCAACGGCGTCCGCCTCACCGTCATCGGGCGGCGCGACCGCCTCGCGCCCGTGCTCCTGGACACCATCCAGCAGGCGGAGGCGATGACCGCGGCGTGCACGCGCATGCAGCTCCGCGTGGCCGTGGACTACTCGTCGCGCGACGCGATCCTTCGTGCGGCCGCGCTGGCGAACGGCGCCACGCTCACGCGCGAGGCGTTCGCCGGGTTGCTGGCGCGCGTGGACCATGATCGCGGCGCGGTGCCGGACGTGGACCTGCTCATCCGTACGGGCGGGCAGGAACGCCTGAGCGACTTCCTGCTGTGGGAGTGCGCGTACGCGGAGTTCGCGTTCACGCGGCGCATGTGGCCGGACTTCAGCGACGAGGAGTTCCTCGGCATGCTGCGCGACTTCGAGGCGCGCGAGCGCCGGTTTGGCGGCGTGCCGGAGCAGGCGGCAAGCTGAGGCAGGCGGCAAGCCCCTGCGCTAGTAGCGCGTCTCGACGCCCGTGATCACGCGCACGGTGTCGCGCGCGATGAGCAGTTCCTCGTCAGTGGGAATCACCCACGCCTCGACGCGCGAGTCGTCGGTGCTGATGCGTCCCTCGACCCCGCCCACCATCCGCTCGTTCCGCGCGCTGTCCAGCGACACGCCAAGCCACGAGAGCCCGTCGCAGACCTGCGCGCGCACCTGGTGCGCATTCTCACCGATGCCCCCGGCGAACACGATCGCGTCCGCGCCATTCATGGCCGCGAGGTACGAGCCGATGTACTTGCGCACGCGATAGCAGAACAGGTCGATGGCCAGCCGCGCGCGGCGGTCGTCGTGTTCCGCGGCCTCGGCCAGCAGCTCGCGCATGTCGTTGGTCAGCCCGGGGATCCCGAGCAGCCCCGACTGCTTGTTGAGCAGCCCCTCGACCTCGGCCAGCGACAGCCCCTCCTTGGACGCGACATAGTCGAGGATCGCGGGGTCGAGGTCGCCCGAGCGCGTGCCCATGACCAGCCCCTCGAGCGGCGTGAAGCCCATGGACGTGTCGATGGAATCGCCGCCCTTGATCGCACACGCCGAGCAGCCGTTGCCGAGGTGCAGCGCGACGATGTTGGTGGCCTCGCGCGAGCGGCCGGTGAGCTGGCGGTAGCGCCACGCCACGTAACGGTACGACGTGCCGTGGAATCCGTAGCGGCGCACGCGGTGCCGCCGGTAGAGCTGGTACGGGATGGCGTAGAGGTGCGCGCGTTCCGGCAGCGTGTGGTGGAACGCCGTGTCGAACACGGCCACCTGCGGCAGCCCGGCGCCAAGGACGCCGCGCGCGGCCTGGATGCCCTTGAGGTTCGCAGGGTTGTGCAGCGGCGCGAGGTCGATGACGTCCTCGATGCCGCGCAGCACCTCGTCGTCGATGCGGACCGAGCGGCGGAAGTGCTCGCCGCCGTGCGCCACGCGGTGTCCCGCGGCGTCAATCGCGCCGACCGCGCCGAGCCCGGGGCCCGACTCCGCGCTCACCAGCCAATTGACGATGAAGTCCACCGCGGCGCGATGGTCGCGCAGCGGTGCGGTGCCGCGCACCGGCGCGCCGCCGCGCGCCGTGAACGTGTACACGGCCTCGCCGCCGATGCGTTCCACGAGCCCGCGCGCGAGCTTCTCGTCCGTGTCGGTGCGCATGTGCTCGGCGTCGGTCCGCACGAGCTGGAACTTGAGCGTGGACGAGCCGGAGTTGAGCACCAGGACGTTCATGCCGCGCTCACACGTGAAGGCCGATGCGTGCGGCCGCGGCGCGCACGTGGGCGAGCGCCTGCTCGGGCGTTGCGCCCGTGGCCGAGAGGTGTCCCATCTTGCGGCCCGGGCGCGCGACCTTCTTGCCGTAGAGGTGCAGGCGCACCCCTGGCTGCTCCAGTGCCTGCGCGAACGGCGGCGCCTCGCCGTCGGCCCACAGCTCTCCGAACAGGTTCACGATCGCGGCCGGCTCGATGATCGTGCCGTCGCCGAGCGGCAGGTCGCACGCGGCGCGCACGAGCTGCTCGAACTGGCTCACCGCGCACGCGCTCTCACTGGCGTGATAGGAATTGTGCGGGCGCGGCGCGAGCTCGTTCACCAGCACGCGCCCGTCGCGCGTGAGGAACATCTCGACGCCGATCACTCCCTCGAGCCCGAATGTCTCGGCGATGCCGCGCGCGATGCGCGTCGCCTCGGTGGCGATCTCGGGGGGCAGCGGCGCCGGCAGCACGGACCACGACAGCACCTGCCGCGTGTGGTGGTTGAGCGCCGGCGGGTACGCCACGACCTGCCCCGACGGGCGGCGCGCTACCATCACCGAGAGCTCCGCCTCGAGGTCCAGCGCCTGCTCGGCCACCGCGGCGCGCTCGCCGAGCGCGCGCCAGGCGTCGTGGGCCAGCGCAGGGTCGTCCACGCGCACCTGGCTGCGGCCGTCGTAGCCGCCATGGCAGGACTTCACGAAGCAGGGCCCCAGCGTGACCAGCGCTTCCTCGAGGTCGGACAGCGCGTGCACGTCGCGGTAGTCGCCCAGCGGGAAGCCGTGCTGCCGCAGCCAGCGCTTCTGCCGTCCGCGATCCTGGATCGTGGCGATGACGTGCGGTGCCGGGCGCACCGGTGCGAGCCGCGCGGCGGCTTCCAGGCTGTCGGGCGCGATCTGCTCGATCTCGAGCGTGATCACGTCGCAGTGGCGCGCGAGGTCCGCGGCGGCGTCGGCGTCGTTGAACGCCGCGGTGACGAGACGGTCGACCACGCCACGCGCGGGGCAGTCCGGGTCAGGGTCGAGCGCGTGTACGGAATAGCCCATCGCGCGGGCCGCCTGGGCCGTCATCCGGCCAAGCTGTCCGCCGCCGAGGATCCCGATCGTGGCGCCGGGCGGGATCACGGTCATCCGTCGAGCTGCGGGCGGAGGTCCGTGTCGGCGAGCACGTCGGCGGTGCGGCGCTCGCGCCACGCGCGCAGCCGCTCGCGCACCTCGGGGTGGCGCAGGGACACGATGGACGCGGCGAGCAGCGCCGCATTCACGGCCCCGGGCTCGCCGATGGCGAGCGTTCCCACCGGCACGCCCTTGGGCATCTGCACGATGGAGAGCAGCGCATCGAGGCCGTTGAGCAGCGTGGCCGGGATCGGCACGCCGAGCACCGGGAGCACGGTCTTGCTGGCGACCATGCCGGGCAGGTGCGCGGCGCCGCCCGCCGCGGCGATGATCACCTCGAGCCCGCGCCCTTCGGCCGCGGCGGCGTACTCGAACATCCAGTCGGGAGTGCGGTGGGCCGAGACGACGCGCACCTCGTGCGGGACGCCGAGGGCGGTGAGCGTTTCCGAGGCGGCGCGCATGTGCGCGAGGTCGGACTTGCTGCCCATGATCACGCCCACCCAGGGCGGGGAGTCCGGCTGGTGGCCGGACGGGGCCGGGGACGTACGCGCAGGTGCCATGCGAGCCGTGGGAGTGGTGCCGAGGGAAAACGCGCGGTCACCGGGGAATATAGGGCGCCCGCGGGGCGGCCTCCACCGGGCCGGTCTCTTCCCGCACGCGACCCGGCGGCCTATTGTTCGCCGCGTGAGAGAGAATCCGGCGCGCACGTCACCATTCCCCGCGGTCTCGGGTGCCCGCCGCCGCGAGGCCGTGCGGTGACCGATCCCGAAGACGAGGGCGCACCGCCGCCGCCGGCGCCGACGCCGGCGCCCGTCGTCCTGCCCGAGGCGGACAACACCTCGAGCCAGCTGGATCGCGCGCGCATGCTGGCCGAGGTGATGGACTATGTGATCAAGGTCTCCACGCCGACGCCGATGGAGATCCCGCGCCCCAAGCTGTGGGTGCCGCTGCTCGGCTTTGCGTGCATGATCTTCGCGTTCTACTCGTGGGGGGCGCGGCCGGAGTGGATCTGGGGGCCGCAGCCGGACGCCGCGCAGGCGCAGGCGACGCGCGATGCGGAGATGCGCTTCCAGATGTTCCTGCTCGCCCAGCGCATCTTCAACTACCGGCGGGAGTTCGGCGCGGTGCCCGACTCGCTCGCGCAGGTGGGGGAACGGATTCCCGGTGTGCGCTATGAGGCGCTGACGGACACCAGCTTCGTGCTGCGCTATGAGCGCGGCATCCCGATCATCCTGTACTCCACGGACTCGATGGACGACTTCCTGCGCAACGCGCTGGACGTCGTCACGGCGGGGAAGCCCAAGTGATGCGCGCGCGCCGAGGCTTCTCGCTGCTGGAGCTGCTGTGGGCGATGATCATCGTGTCGCTGCTCACGGGGATCGCGATTCCCAAGCTGACGGACACCATCCGGCGGGCCAGGGCGGCCGCGGCGGTGGCGGACATCCGCGTGATCTACGATGGCGTGACGAACTACAACGCCGAGTACAATTCCTACCCGGCAACCGCCGGGATGGGCGTGGTGCCCCGGGCGCTGGCGAGCTACTTGCCGAACAACTTCAAGTTCGTGAAGACGGACTACTCGCTGCAGTACAACAACTGGACCATCTACACGTACGTGTCGCGGCGTCCGACGATGACCAACATCATCGGCATCACGATCCGCGCGCGCGACGCGCGCCTCACGCGGATCGTGCAGCAGCTCCTGGCGACCACGCCGCAGTTCGGGTCCGGCACCACGGCGACGTTCATCATCATCGGGCTGTAGGCCGCGGGCGCCGGGTTTCTGCCGGCCCGCTGGATTCCTCGCGCGCAGCGGCGTGGGCTGCGCATGGGCGTCCCCCCAAAGCACTCGCGCGCCGCACCCACCAGAGGGGGCACGGCGCGCGAGGATGCAGGGGGTACAGCACAGCTCCCCAGGTAGGACTTGAACCTACGACCCTCCGATTAACAGTCGGATGCTCTGACCAACTGAGCTACTGGGGAATAGCCTCAGAAAGTTATGCGGCCCCGGGGCGATGTCAACGGACGCGCCGGCCCGTGCGGCGCGTACCCGGACGCGGCGCGGCGTCCGCGGGGCCTGCGACCGGCACGGCGTCCGGCGGCAGCACCGAGCGCAGCCAGCGGCCGGTGTGCGAAGTCGGGTGGGCCGCGATCTCCTCGGGGCGTCCCATGGCCACCACCTGTCCCCCGCCATCGCCGGCCTCGGGTCCCATGTCGATGATCCAGTCGGCCAGCTTGATGACGTCCAGGTTGTGCTCGACCACGAGCACCGTGTGGCCGGCGTCCACGAGCCGGTCGAACACCTGCGCCAGCTTGCGGATGTCCTCCAGGTGCAGGCCCGTGGTCGGTTCGTCCATGATGTACAGCTTGCGCCCCGTGGTCTTCGTGGCCGTGGCCAGCTCGCGCGCAACCTTGAGCCGCTGCGCCTCGCCGCCCGAGAGCGTCGTGGCGGGCTGGCCCAGCGCCAGGTAGCCGAGCCCGACCTGCTGCAGTTGCCACAGGGCCTGGCCGAGCTTCTCCTCGTGGGGGAACGCGCGGATGGCCTCGTCCACCGTGAGCGCCAGCGTCTCGTGGATGTTGCGGCCGTTGACGCGCACGTCGAGCACCTCGGCCTTGAAGCGCTTGCCGCCGCACTCGTCGCAGGGGACGAACACGTCGGCCATGAACACCATCTCGACCTCGAGGTAGCCGGCCCCCTCGCAGGTGGGGCACCGGCCGCCGTCCACGTTGAAGCTGAACGTGCCCGCGGTGTAGCCGCGCTGGCGCGAGAGCGGCGCGTCGGCGAACAGGCGCCGGAGCTCGTCGAACGCCTTCACGTACGTCACGGGGTTGGACCGCGGCGACTTGCCGATCGGGCTCTGGTCGATGTTCACGATGTCGGTGACCGCCTCGACGCCCGTGATCGTGTCGTAGGCGCCGACGCGCTCGCCGAGGTGCTGCTTGGCCGACGCCTCGCCGTGCAGCGCGATCTCGAGCGCGTGGGCGAGCACGTCGTGCACGAGCGTGCTCTTGCCGGAGCCGGACACGCCGGTGACGACGGTGAGCGCGCCGACGGGCACCTTGATGTCCACGCCGCGCAGGTTGTGCTCGCGCGCGCCGCGGAGCGTGATCCAGCGCGGGCCGACCGCGCGGCGCTGCTCGGGGAGCGGGATGGTGCGCGCGCCCGTGAGGTACTGCCCGGTGAGCGGGCTCTCGGCCACGCGGCTCATCGGCCCGGCGAACACCACGTGGCCGCCGCGCGCGCCGCTGCCGGGGCCGAGCTCGATCATCGCGTCGGCCATGCGGATGGCCTCGAGGTCGTGCTCGACCACGAGCACCGTGTTGCCCGTGTCGCGCAGCCGGGCGAGCAGCCGCAGCAGGCGCTCCATGTCGCGCGGGTGCAGGCCGATGGACGGCTCGTCGAGCACGTACAGCGTGTCCACGAGGTGCGAGCCGAGCGAGTTGGCGAGGCCGATGCGCTGCGCCTCGCCGCCGGACAGCGTGCGCGTGGCCCGGTGCAGGGTGAGGTAGCCGAGCCCGACGTCCACCAGGAACTGCACGCGGCCACGCGCTTCCTTGAGGACGTGTGCGGCGACTTCCTGCTCGAACGGCGTCAGCACGAGGCCATCGAGCCACGCCAGCAGGCGTTCCACGGGCATCTCGCTCACGGCGGCGATGCTCTGGCCGCCGACGAGCACGTGCAGCGCCTCGGGCTGGAGCTTGGAGCCGCCGCAGGCGCTGCACACCTGGGCGGTCTGGTACTGGCGCAGGAAGACGCGGATGTACTGCTTGTAGCGCTTCTCCTCGAGGTCCTTGAGGAAGGGGAAGATGCCCTTGTAGCCCTTGGCCCGCGCGTGGAGCAGCGCGTGGCGCGCCTTGGCGGACAGGTCGCGCCAGGGCGTGTCCATCGGGATCTTCTCGCGGCGCGCGAACTCGGCCAGGGCGCGTCGCTTGTTGTCGTAGCGCGGCTTGGTCCACGGGTCGAGCGCGCCGTCCCGGAGCGTGCGCTCCGGATGGGGCACGATGAGCGCCTCGTCGTACTCGAGGTTGGCGCCGAAGCCGTTGCACGTGGTGCACGCGCCGCGCGGGCTGTTGAACGAGAAGAGCTGCGGCGTGGGCGCCGGCGCCGGCGTGCCGTCGTTCGCGCACTCGAAGCGCTCGGTGAAGCGCTGGCGGCCGGCCGGGTCGGCGAACAGGATGACGCAGTCGCCCTCGCCCTCGGCGAACGCCGTGCCGACCGCGTCGGCCAGGCGGCCGCGGACGTCGGGCGTGACGGCCAGCCGGTCCACGATCACCAGCACCTCGCGCGCGAAGGTGATGTCGATGGGCTCGCTGAGCAGGTCGTCGAGGTGCTTCACTGCGCCGTCCAGGCTCACGCGCACGAAGCCCTGCGCGCGCAGGTTCTCGACCACGACCTCGTGCGTCACCTCCTCGGACATGCGGAGCGGGAAGGCGACGGAGAAGCGCGTGCCCTCGGGGCGCTGCAGCACGGCGTCGCACACCGACTGCACCGTGTCGGGGCGCATCTCGCGCCCGCACTTCGGGCACACCGTGTGGCCGACGCGGGCCCAGAGCAGCCGCAGGTAGTCGTAGATCTCGGTCGCGGTGCCGACCGTGGAGCGGGACGTGCGCGTCGGGTTCTTCTGCTCGATGGCGACGGCAGGGGAGAGCCCGTCGATGGAATCGACGTCGGGCTTCTCCATGCGCTCCAGGAACTGGCGCGCGTACGCCGAGAGCGACTCGACGTAGCGGCGCTGGCCCTCGGCGTAGATGGTGTCGAACGCCAGCGACGACTTGCCGGAGCCCGAGGGGCCGGTGATCACGGTCACGGCGCGGCGCGGAATCTCGAGGTCGAGACCCTTGAGGTTGTGCTGCCGCGCGCCGCGGACGACAATCGCATCCTTCATGCCGAGGGAAATCTAGTGGACGCTCGCCGGGGCGGGCGCTAGCATTCGATCCATGACGGCCCCGGCCGCGTTCCAGGACGACGATGTCGTAGGCAAGGCATACGACCGCCGGCTCATGCGCCGGCTGCTGGCCTACGTGCGCCCGTACGGGTGGCTGGTCGTGGCCTCGCTCGTGCTGCTGATGTGCGACGGCCTGCTGCAGCTCGTGGGGCCGCTGCTCACGGAGCGCGTGATCGACGTCGCGCTGCCGGCGCGCGACGCCGGCATGGCCGGCCGGGCCGCGGTCCTCTTTGCCGCATCGCTCGTGGCGGGGTTTGCCTGTGCGTACGGCGAGACGATGCTCACGAGCCTGCTCGGGCAGCGCGTGATGCGCGACCTGCGGGACGACGTGTTCGCGCACCTGCAGCGCCTGCCGATCCGCTTCTTCGACCGCTCGCCGGTGGGGCGGCTGGTCACGCGCACGACCTCCGACATCGAGTCGCTGAACGAACTGTTCACCGCGGGCGTGGTGGCCGGCCTCGGCGACCTGTTCACGCTGCTGGCCATCGGCGTGATGATGATCGTCACCGACTGGCGGCTGGCGCTGGCGGCGTTCGTGGCGATCCCGTTCGTGTACCTGACGTCGCACCTGTTCCAGCGCGCCGTGCGCACGGCGTATCGCGACATCCGCGCGCGGCTGGCCCGGATCAACGCGTTCCTGCAGGAGCGGATCACGGGCATGCGCGTCGTCCAGCTCTTCGGGATGGAGCAGGGCGAGGCGCAGGCGTTCGACGCGCTCAACAAGGGGCACCTGGACGCCAACCTGAAGTCCATCACCTACTACGCCGTGTACTACCCGGCGATCGAGGTGCTGACGACGGTGGCGCTCGGGAGCCTGATCGTCGCCGGGGCGCACCGCGTGGAGATCGGCGCGCTGACGGTGGGCACGGTGGCGGCGTTCCTGCAGCTCGTGCGGCGGTTCTTCCAGCCGCTGCAGGACCTGTCCGACAAGTTCAACACGCTGCAGCAGGCGATGGCAGCGTCGGAACGCATCTTCCGCCTGCTGGACGAACCGGCGGCAGAGGAAGACGTGGCGGGCGTTGCCACGCACGCCCCGGCGCCGGCGCGCCGCCGCGGCGTGACGATCGCATTCGACGACGTCTGGTTCGCCTACGATCCCCCGGGCACGCCGGAGGCGGAGCTGCACTGGGTGCTCAAGGGCGTGAGCTTCACGGCGCGCCCCGGGCAAACGGTGGCGCTGGTGGGGCACACGGGTGCCGGCAAGACGACGATCGTGAACCTGCTGCTCCGCTTCTATGATCCGCAGCGGGGGCGGATCACGATTGACGGGCACGACATCCGGGGGATGCCGCTGGCCGGGCTGCGGGCGCTCATCGGCTACGTGCAGCAGGACATCTTCCTGTTCGCCGGTGACGTTGCGAGCAACATCCGGCTGAATGCGCCGCTTTCCGACGCCGAGGTGGAGCGCGCCGCCGCGCGGGTGGGCGCCGACCGGATCATCCGGCGGTTTCCCGAGGGCTATGCGCACGAGCTGGGCGAGCGCGGCGCATCGGTGAGCGTGGGCGAGCGGCAGCTCCTGTCGTTCGCGCGGGCCATCGCGGCGGACCCCGCGGTGCTCGTGCTGGACGAGGCCACGAGCGCGGTGGACAGCGAGATCGAGGCCGACATCCAGCGCGCCCTCGCCGAACTGATGGCGGGGCGCACGACGATCGCCATCGCGCACCGGCTGAGCACGATCGTGGACGCGGACGAGATCCTGGTGCTGCACCACGGCCAGGTGGTGGAGCGCGGGACGCATCGCGCGCTGATGGCGCGCGCGGGGCTGTACGAGCGGCTGTACCGCCTGCAGGCGGGGGCGGGTGTCGCCCCGGGGCGGCCCGCCGAACGCTTGCCAGCGTCGGGGGTGTTGGGGTAGTTTCTGCCGAACGCCATGATGTCGTGCGGCGCGTCCTGCAGGCGCGCCGTGCTCGTCCTACGGATCGCTGCGCCGAGCTGCCATGCCGGTCATTCAGGTCAACGACACGCCATTCTCCCTGAAGCCGGGGCAGACGCGACTGGGCACCGGCCCTGACGCGGACATC
>DASZRI010000106.1:0-71345 GCA_035549215.1 Gemmatimonadaceae bacterium
ACCGTGCGGAAGCGCGCGATCTGCTCGGCCGGGATGCCGTGATCCTGGCCCGCGAAGGTGCCGTAGATCGGGTGGTGCAGGCGCGCGAGCTGTGCCGGATCCGTCACCAGCGAGCCATAGAAGATGGCCGTCGCGTCGTGCTGCGCGCCGCCCAGCGCGTAGCTCAGCGCAATGCCGCCGCCAAAGCACCAGCCGATCACGCCCACCTTGCCGCTCACGTCGGCGCGCGCGCGCAGGAACTTCTGCGCCGCGTCCAGGTTCGCGATCACGCGATCCGGGTGCGCGTGCACCTCGTTCATCAGCGCGACGTTCTCCTGCTGGTTGCTGCCGGTACGACCGTCGTACAGGTCGGCGGCGAGCACGACGTATCCGTGCTTCGCGAACTCGTCCGCCACCTGGCGGTCGCGGTCCACGAGGCCGTTCCACTCGTGGATCAGGATCAGCGCGGGGTGCGGCCCCTTCGTCCTGGGCACCGCCAGGTACCCGCGCGCGAGCGTGTCGCCCGGGAAGTACCGGACGGCCGTTCCCTGCGGCGGAGGCGCCTTGCCGACGATCGCATCGGGGATGGACGACTCCTGCGCGTGCGCGGTGCGCGGCGCAACGACGAGCGGAACCAGCGCGGCCAGCGCCAGCGCGAGAACGGACGTTCGCTTCACGACAGTCTCCGGGGATTGTGGGGTGCCACGACGCTGCTGTGCGCGGCGCAGCGTGTCAATAACGCCACCGCCACGGCGATGGTTCCACGCTCAGCGCGCCTTCAGGAACCGCTCCGCCAGTTGCTCCATGCGCTCGTCCCCCTCGGCGCGGGCCGCCGCCAGGATGCGCTCCACATGCGGACGGAGGCGCGGCTCGCCCCACCGGCATCCGGTCGCCTGCTCGGCACTGTATGAGTCGCCAACGTTGGCGCCCTCGAGCAGCGCCTGCGCCGCCGCGGCGTCAAAGCCCGGATCATCCCGATCCGGGAGCGAATAGCGCGGCTCAGGCCCGCCGGCGTCTTCGTTGACGTACGCGCGTGACATGCCCAATGCCTAACGTGGCCGTGCATCATGGGCAAGCAGGGACGCCGCCCGCCGTCAGCGACGGAACCGGTCGAGTCGGTCGCGGTACCGGCGGCTCAGCCGCAGCCGCTCGCCGGTGCGCATCCGGACCTCGAAGTCCCCGTGGCCCGCGGGCAGCAGCTCGGCCACGCGATCGAGGTTGACGATCGTGCCCCGGCTCACCCGCGCGAAGCGCTGCGGATCCAGGCGCCGCTCGAGCTCGGTGATCGTCGCGCGGACGCGGTACGAGGCGCCACGGGAGTGCAGCCTCACATAGTTGCGCTCCGCTTCCAGGCGATCGACGTCCGCCATCGAGACCAGCAGCGTCCGCTCGCCATCCTCCACGGCAAGCCGGTCCAGCGATTCGCGCTGTTCCGGTCGCCACTCGGCGAGCAGGCGCCGCACGCGCTGAAGGTCGTCCTCCTGGCTCCGTACCCGCGCGGCGCCCTTGGCCCGGCCGAGCGCGCGCGCGAAGCGCTCCGCGTCGAACGGCTTCAGCAGGTAGTCCACGGCCGCGAGCTCGAACGCGCGAACGGCGAATTCGTGAAATGCCGTCACGAACACGATGTGCGGCATGCGGTCGGCCGGTAGCGCGCCCGCGACGTCGATGCCCGTGAGCCCGGGCATCTGGATGTCGAGGAACGCCACGTCGGGCTCCTGGTCGCGAATGACCGACAGCGCCTGTGCGCCGTCGCGCGCCTCGAAGATCACGCCGACGTCCGCATCCCGCTCGAGGAACCGGCGCACCTTGGCGCGTGCGGGGCGCTCGTCGTCCGCAATGAGCACCGACAGCGCAGCCGACTCAGCCACGGTACGGGACCCTCAGCGTCACCCGCAACCCGCCGGTCGGGGCGCGCCCCAGCGCGAGATCCCCGGATGCACCGTACAGCCGCTCGAGGCGCCGCCGGGTGTTCGCCAGCCCGACTCCGCGCGCGAACACGGACGCCTCGTCCACGGACAACCCCGGTCCATTGTCGCACACGGTCAGTACCAGGTGCCCGTCCTGGCGCCCCGCGCGCACGTGCACGTGCGCCCGCACGCCGGGCCCGGGATCGCCATGCTTGAGTGCGTTCTCCACGAGGGGTTGCAGCACCAGATGCGGCACGCGCGCCTGCGCGACCTCCGGCTCCCGCTCCACCGTGATGTCCAGCCGATCGCCGAACCGGGCCCGCATGATGTCCAGGTAGATCTCGAGCGTCTCCAGCTCCTCGGCCAGCGTCACCTCGCCACCTGCCCGGCTGTCGAGCGTGCGGCGCAGCAGGTCGGAGAGCCGCACCAGCATGCGGTCCGCCTGCTCTACGCTCTCGTACATCACCGACGAGATCGTGTTCAGCGCGTTGAACAGGAAGTGCGGCTGCAACTGCGCCTCGAGCGCCTCCAGCCGCACCTGCGAGATTTCGGACTCGAGTTCCGCCACGCGCACCTCGCGCTCCAGGGCAGCGCGATAGTGATCGAAGAGCAGCACGAACACCGTGAAGAATCCGTACCCGATGATGTCGATCGGGAACTCCATCACATACCGCAGGTGCATGATGCCGTAGTCGTACGCGCCGTATCCCAGCGCGCGAAACGCCGCGGTCCGCGTCGCCCAGTTCCAGCTCGTGTGCAGCGCCGAGTACGCCACGACGGCGGGCAGGTGGAGTACCCAGAGGGGCGGGCGCTCACGCAGCCGCCGCGCCAGCTGGAACACGAGCGGCGCCAGGAGCCCGGCGCCCCACGCACCTGTCAGTTCCTCGATCAGCTTCTCGTGGATCGGCTGCGTACCGCCGCGGGCCAGCACGTCCGTGTAGCGGTACATGAACTGCAGCGCGCCGAACGCCGTCCAGAAGGCGAAGCCGGCGGCCCAGCCCCTCCAGCCCGAGAACAGCGCGAACTCGCGCGACCGACGTGCGCTCATCGCCGGAAAGCTACCGCGAGCCCGTGGGCAGGGCGAACGCGATGATCGCGTCTCCCGTCCCGAACTCCGAGCCGCCGCCCGCGGCAATCACCACGTACTGCCGGCCTCCCGCTTCGTACGTCATCGGCGTGGCACGCCCGCCAGCGGGCAGCGCCCCGCGCCACAGCTCGCGGCCGGTTTCGGAGTCGAATGCGCGGATCGCGCGGTCGAGCGTCGCGGAGACGAAGATCAGCCCGCTCGCCGTCATCAGCGGACCGCCCAGGCCGGGTGCGCCGGACGGATGCGGCATCGTGCCACCGGCCGGCGTCGGCAGGTCGCCCAGCGGCACCTGCCACCTGATGACGCCGGTGCGCAGGTCCACCGCGACCAGCTTGCCGAACGGCGGCGGCGTGCAGGGCAGCCGGTCGGCGCCGAGCACAAGCCGCCTCCGCATGATGTACGGCGTCCCGCGCATGCGCGTGTACTGGTATCCCATGCGGTCCGCCTGCTGCTGCGCCTCACGCGGATCGTACGTGTCGGCCGGGATGAGCTGCACCTCGGCCGCAATCGTATTCACGGGCACCACGGCCAGCCCGCGCACCGTGTCCGCTGCCACGCCGCCCCACGCGGCCCCGCCGATGTTCGACGGGACCTGCAGGGTGCCCTGCTCGCTGGGCGGCGTGAACGGTCCCTCGTTGCGCAGCCCCGCGACCATCGCCCGGCATGCAGCGCGCGCCGCCGGTGTCGCGCCCCACGCGCTGTCCGGCGAGAACGTGTTCGCGACGAGCGGCGGCGTCAGTGCCGTGAACGGCTGCGTGGGCGAGGCCACCTCGCCGGGAATGTCGCTGGCCGGAACGGGGCGCTCCTCCACCGGGAACACCGGCGCGCCGGTCTCGCGATTCAGCACGAACAGCATCCCGGTCTTGGTCGCCTGCAGCACCACGGGAACCGGCTTGCCGTCGCGCATCACCGTGCTCAGCGCCGGCGGCGACGCATTGTCGTAGTCCCACAGGTCGTGGTGCACCGTCTGGAAGCTCCACACCACCGTGCCGGTGGATGCGCGGAGCGCCGTGATCGAGTTCGCGTAGCGATTGTCGCCCAGCCGCAGCGCGCCGTAGTAGTCCGGCGCGGGGCTCCCCGTGGGCACGAACACCAGGTCCCGCGCGGAGTCCACCACGATGACGCTCCACGCGTTTGCCGCCCCGGTGCGCGTCGCCGAGCTGTCATGCCAGGTGCGCGCGGCCGGATCGCGTGCATCCTGCGGAATCGGGTCCCACGACCAGCGCAGCGCGCCGGTGCGCGCATCAAAGGCACGAATTTCGCCGCTGGCCGGCGCGACGGACCCGTTGTCGGCAATGCCGGACCCCACGACGACGAGCCCGTTGATCACGGCCGGTGGCGACGTCTCCTCGTACGCCGAATACCACTGCGGCGCCACGCGCAGCCCCACGCGCAGGTCCACGGTGCCGCGGTCGCCGAACGCCAGGCAGGGATTGCCGGTGGCGGCATCGAGCGCGATGAGGCGCGCATCGATCGTCGCGATGTAGATCGCGCGCGCGCACGGCGCACCGCGTCGCGCGGCGGGATCCGCCCAGGTCGCAGCACCGCGATTCGCGAAGTCGCCGTACCCCGCCTGCGGATCGATGTGCGGGTCGAACCGCCACCGCTGCGCACCAGTCGCCGGGTCGAGCGCGATCACGCGGCCGAGCGGCGTGGTCACGTACATCGTGCCGTCCACCACGAGCGGCGTTGTTTCGAGCGCGGGCTGGGCGCCGTCCGTGACTCGCACGCCCGATTCGCCGGTGTGGTACGTCCAGGCTACGGCCAGCTTGCCCACGTTCTGCGGCGTGACCTGCGTGAGCGGAGAGAACCGGCTGCCGCCGGCGTCGTGGCCGTACGCCGGCCAGTCCGACGCCCGCGGCGCCTGCGCTGCGACATTGGCGGACATGAAGACGGCGATTGAGGCAGCCACGCGGATCGTGTGCATCGGTGTTCTCGTGTCAGGTGACGGCGGCATGATGTCGTGTCCGCCCGCGCGCCGCCAACACGGCTGGGACATGCGGGATTGACGCGGGACGAGCGGGATTCATTGCCGGCCGGGCACGCCCCCCCGCACGCGCGCGATCCGCCGGCTCTGGCTGCCGCCGCATTCGCAGCGCATTGTTGTGCCAGCATCCCCACGCGTGCGCTGCGTCGCCGTCGTGCGCTCGCAGTACGCCCCGCGCGCCGCCCCACCCTCACCGCCCCCGTTCGGAGTTCGCATGAAGCGCCGCCACTTCCTCGCCACCACTGCCGGCGCTGCCGGTGCCCTTGCTCTCGGCTGCACGCCATCGGCGTCGGGCAGCAGCCCCGCAGCCGCGCCCGAACCGGAGCACGACGCATCGCTGCCGGCCGTCATCCGCGCCCTCAAGCCGCTCACTCCCGCCGTCACGCCGATCTCCGTGCAGGAACGGCTCGGCCGCATCGAGAAGGCACGGCGCCTGATGGTGGAGAACAACCTCGACGCCATCTTCATGGAGGGCGGCAGCAGCCTCTTCTACTACACGGGCGTGCGCTGGGGACTGAGCGAGCGCCCGTTCGGCGTCGTCATCCCGGCGCGCGGAGAGATGGCCTGGATCAGCCCCGGCTTCGAGGAAGCCCGCGCCCGCGAGCTGATCAGCTTCGGCGACGACGTCCGCGTGTGGCAGGAAGACGAGAGCCCGTACGCGCTCATCGCCAGCATCCTGCGCGACCGCGGCATTGCCACGGGACAGCTCGGCATCGAGGAGCGTGTGCGCTTCTTCATCGCGGACGGCATCCGCGAGGCCGCGCCGCAGCTCTCGCTGCACGGCGCGGTGCCGGTCACCGCCGGGTGCCGCATGTTCAAGTCGCCCGCCGAGATCGCGCTCATGCAGCGCGCCAACGACATCACCATCGCGGCGTACAAGGCGGCGTGGGGCACCATGTACGACGGCATGCCGCAACACGAGTTCGAGCGGAACATCTCGGCCGCATTCACCGCGCTCGGCGCCGGCGGCGCCGTGTTCGCGCAGTTCGGCAAGTACACGGCGTTCCCGCACGGCAGCGCCACGCCGCAGGTGCTCCGCGAGGGCGACATGGTGCTCGTGGATGACGGCGTCAGCGTCGAGGGCTACCAGTCCGACATCACGCGCACCGGGGTGTTCGGCAAGCCGACCCAGCGCCAGCGCGACATCTGGGAGCTCGAGCGCCATGCGCAGGACGCCGCGTTCCGCGCCGCGCAGGTCGGCGCCACGTGCGAGTCCGTCGACGCCGCCGCGCGCAAGGTGATCACCGACGCCGGGTTCGGGCCCGGCTACAAGGTGCCCGGCCTTCCGCATCGCACCGGACACGGCATCGGCGTGGACGGCCACGAGTGGACGAACCTCGTCAAGGGAAACAAGACGCGCATCCAGCCGGGCATGTGCTTCAGCAACGAGCCCACCATCGCCATCTACGGCGAGTTCGGCGTCCGCCTCGAGGACTGCATGTACATCACCGAGGACGGCCCCCGGTTCTTCACGCAGCAGGCACCGTCCATCGACCACCTGTTCGCCTGAGCAGCGTCCGCGGCGTCGCGCGTGGCCCCGGGACGACCGGTCGTCCCGGGGCCGTCGCACGTCAGGGATCAGGGTCAGCCTGTTCCGGATTCCGGGGCGGCGCTATGTTGTCTCCCCTGCCACAGCAGTCCCACGGCCACCCTTCCCGGGGAATCCCTCCCATGTCTCGTGCCCGAGTCGTTTGCCATGCCATCTCCCTTGCTGCCTGTGCGCTGGCCGTGATGCCCGGCGCTGCGGCCGCCCAGGGGCAGTTCGAAGGCATCATCACCTTCAAGACGGCGGCCGGCGGCGGCCCCGAGCAGAACGTCCAGTACTCGGTCAAGGGCACCAAGATCCGCATGGACATGACGGTCGGCCCGGGCATGCAGGTCTATTCGCTGTTCGACGGCGACACGAAGACCATGGACATGGTGCTCCCGCAGCGGAACATGTACATGGAGCAGTCCGTGGACGCGGCCCAGGCGCAGCAGAACGCCGCGCCGCAGAAGAAGGCCGACATCCAGTGGACGGGCAAGAAGGAAACCATCGCCGGCTACGAGTGCGAGCACGCGACGATCACCGATGACACCGGCGGCCAGACTGACGTGTGCATCGCCAAGGGCCTCGGCACCTTCATGAGCATGGGCCGCGGCGGCATGGGCGGCATGCGCCGCGGCGGCCCGCCGCAGGGCGGCGGCTGGGAGAGCCACGTCCAGGGTGGCTTCCCGCTCAAGGTGCAGAAGGGCGGCGACGTGATCATGGAAGTCACCAGCATCGAGAAGAAGTCGCTCGACGCCTCGCTCTTCACGATCCCCAGCGGCTTCCAGAAGATGGGCATGCCGATGGGCCGTCCCTGATCCCGGAGCCCCGAGATGCCGCTTCGCATTCATCCACGCCTTGCCGCCGCCCTCCTGGCGGCGGCCCTCCTCACCCCGCTGCGTGCCGACGCACAGCTGGGCGGCCTCCTCAAGAAGGCCAAGGACAAGGTCGAGCAGAAGCAGCAGGAGAACTCGAGCGCGCGCCCCTCTGACGCGTTCGGTCCTGCGCTCACCGAGGAATCCCTCCCCGCGGTGCTCAAGGGACTCGCGGTCACGAACGACCTGCTCACGCAGCGTGACGGCATCCAGAAGCAGCGCGACGCCGTCAACCAGCGCCGCAGCACGCTGCTCTCGGCGCACGAGGCCGAGCGCGACGCGTGGGAACGCGCGCAGGACGCGACGTCGAGCTGCATCAGCACCGTGCTCGAGAAGGTCAACCAGAAGCACCAGGCCGAAATGCAGGCCAGGCTCCCTGCGCTGATGGCCGACCAGGCGAAGTTCCAGGCGTTCCAGCAGGCCAACATGAAGATGTCGCAGGAACTCATGGCGGCCCAGGCCAAGCACGACACGGCCGGCATCAACGCGATCATGTCGCGCTTCTACAAGGACCAGTTCGGCATCGACGTCAAGGCGGACAGCGCATCGGCGCAGTCGCAGTGCGGCAAGCTGGCGCCCAAGCCCGCGTGGATGATCCAGGTCGAGGCGCAGTCCGACACGGTGGACAAGCTCGATACGCAGATGCGTGACCTCGAGTCGCGCGCCGAGGCGCAGGGCGCGGTGGCCAGTGGCATGGACGCCGTGAAGTTCGCCATGGCACGCGAGCGCCTCGTGAACTGGCTCGACGGACGGAAGCGCGGCCACTACGTGCAGCAGTTCTCCAGTGACGAGATCAAGCTGTTCGAGCGGCACCAGGCCGAGATCGAGAAGGTCTCACGGGCCTTGTAGTGCGCGCTCGCGCCCTCGCCTGCACCGCCATCCTCCTGGGCGCCGGGTCACTCGGCGCCCAGGTCGTTTCACGCCCGGCCCGGGCGGCGCTCGCGCCATCGCATCTCGCCGTGCGCGACAACGGCACCTGGCACACATGGTGGCGGTCCGACCGCGCGCCGGTGGCGTGGAACGAGCCCGCCTTCGACCTCGCGGCGCACGTCGCGTGGCGCGCCGCCGGGCCCGCGGTGCAGTGGGGAGAGATGGAGCTCGCCGGCAGCGGCGAGGCCTGGCGCACGCGCGTGATCGTCGCGCGCATCGACCCGCGCCGCGCGCGACTCACGCTCGACACGGCGTTCGCGGACGGCCGTGCGGCCTGGTCCATCGAGCGCGCGCCCGCCACCGCGCGCATGGCCGTGAACGCGGGACAGTTCGCGCTCAGCATGCCATGGGGACTGGTGGTGCTCGGCGGGCACCGCTACCTGCCGCAGGGCTACGGCCCGCTCTCGTCTGCCGTGCTCGTGGGCGCAGACGGCGCCGTGCACTGGATCGCCGGCGACACCGCACTGCGCAGCATCACGTTCCCGGTTGCGTACGCGTTCCAGTCGTATCCCACGCTGCTCGCGCACGACTCCGTCCCGCCGGCGCTGCGAGCGCCGGGCGCGGGCGTTGACCTCGCCCACCGCGACGCGCGGCTGGCGCTCGGGCGCATGCGCGACGGCCGCCTGGTCATCGCGCTCACGCGCTTCGACGCCGCGGGCGGTGCGCTGGGCTTCGTGCCCTTCGGCCTCACGATCCCGGAAATGGCGGCGGTCATGGGCGCCCTTGGCGCACGCGACGCCGTCGCGCTGGACGGCGGCATCTCCGCACAGCTCCTCGTGCGCGACGACGAGGGCGCGCACGCGTGGCCCGGCGTGCGCAAGGTGCCGCTCGCGCTCCTCGTGTTCGACCGCTGACGCCGCTCAGTACTTGAGCAGGTAGCTGTCCAGCTCCCAGCGGCTCACCTGCGTGATGTACTCGCGCCACTCCTGCCGCTTGGCCGCCAGGAAGTGCTGCGTCACGTGCTCGCCAAGCGCCGCCGTGATGACGTCGTTCTTCTCGAGCTCGTCGCACGCCTCGCTCAGGTTGTACGGCAGGTCGTCGATGCGCAGGCGCCGACGCTCGCGGTGCGACATCTCCCAGATGTTCTCGTTCACCGGCTCGCGCCAGTCCGCCCTGGTCTCGATGCCGTCCAGCCCGGCCGCGAGCATCACCGCGACCGCCAGGTACGGATTCGCCGCGGGATCCGGCACGCGATGCTCGACGCGCGTCCCCGTCCCGCGCCGCTCCGGGATGCGCAGCATCGGCGAGCGGTTGCGCATGGACCACGCCACGTTCACCGGCGCCTCGAACCCCGGCACCAGCCGCTTGTACGAGTTCACCAGCGGGTTGGTGATCGCCGTGTAGCCGCGCGCGTGCTTCAGCAGCCCGCCGATGTAGTGCAGCGCCACCTTCGACAGCTCCCACTGCTCGCCCGGCGCGTAGAACGCGTTCTCCTTGCCGCGGAACAGCGACTGGTGCGTGTGCATCCCGCTGCCGTTCTGCCCGAACACCGGCTTGGGCATGAACGACGCGAACAGCCCGAACTTCTCCGCGACGTACTTCACGACGAAGCGGAAGGTCGCGATGTTGTCCGCCGTCGTCAGCGCGTCCGCGTAGCGGAAGTCGATCTCGTGCTGCCCGTGCGCCACCTCGTGGTGCGCCGCCTCCACCTCGAAGCCCATCTGCTCGAGCGTGTCCACGATCGCGCGACGCGCATCCTCGCCCAGGTCCACCGGCGCCAGGTCGAAGTAGCCGCCCACGTCGTTGGTCTGCGTCGTCGCCTCGCCCGCCGCCGTGCGCTTGAACATGAAGAACTCGGCTTCCATCCCCGCGTTCATCGTGTAGCCCATGGCCGACGCGCGGGCGAGCTGCCGCTTCAACACCCCGCGCGGGTCGCCCGGGAACGGCGTCCCGTCCGGCAGGTTGATGTCGCAGATCACGCGGCACACCCGGCTCTCCGGGTCGCCCCACGGGAAGATCACGAATGTCTTCAGGTCGGGCGCGAGCAGCATGTCGGACTCCTCGATGCGCACGAACCCCTCGATCGAGGACCCGTCGAACATGATGTCGCCGTTCAGCGCCTTCTCGAACTGCGACGCCGGCACCTCGACGTTCTTGTTCACCCCCTGGATGTCGGTGAACTGCAGGCGCATGAAGCGCACCTTCATGCGGTCGGCCAGGTCCAGGATGTCGCGAATGCTGGCGCCCGAGACGTCGGGCGTGAGGGAGCGGGAGTGCGGCATGGCTTGAAGCTCCCCACCCCATCCGGGAATGTCAAAGGGGTGTGGCACCGCCGAGGCTGCCCACCGCCCTCGCGGCTGCTAGGTTTCCCTGCATGACCGAGTCCTCCTCAGCCGCGACCTGTCCGCGTTGCGGCGCCTCGACCGCTGCGTCGGGGAAGTTCTGTTCGAGCTGCGGCGCGCCGCTTGCCGGTGCCGCCTGCGCCTCCTGCCGGACGCCACTCTCGCCGGGCGCGAAGTTCTGCCACCGCTGCGGCACGGCCGTCGGCGCAACCGCACCGGCGTCCGAAGGATCGGGCAATGCGCTCCCGTGGGCGGTGGCCGCCATCGCGCTGCTCGCCCTCGTGGCCCTCATCGCCGGCCAGCGCTTCAGCCGCTCGTCGGCGTCCCAGGCGGCCGACGCGTCCCAGGGCGACGCCTCGCAGGCCGTCGCCCCCTTTGCCGGCGGCGCCAACGGCAACGTCCGCGCCCCTGACATCAGCCAGATGACGCCCGACCAGCGCGCCGAACGGCTGTACGACCGCATGATGGGCGCCTTCGAGCGCGGCCAGATGGACACCGTCCGCATGTTCGCCCCGATGGCCACCGAGGCGTACCAGATGCTCGACTCGCTCACCCTCGACCAGCGCTACGACCTGGGCCGGCTGGGCGAGATCTCCGGCGACATGACGCTCGCCGCCGCCGAGGCGGACACGATCCTCAAGAAGGATCCGACCCACCTGCTCGGCCTCATCCTCGCGTCGCACGTTGCGCGCGCCCGCAACGACACGCAGGCGCAGCGCCGCTATCTCGACGCACTCCTCAAGGCGGAACCCGCCGAGCGGGCCAGGCAGCGCCCGGAATACCTGCTGCACCAGAACGACATCACGGAAGCGCTCGTCCAGGCGCGCCAGAAGTAACCGCTCCCTTCACGATTCGGACATGACCCGCACCATTCACGTTGCCCACAGCCCGGACTCCGACGACGCGTTCATGTTCTACGCGCTCGCCGCGGGCAAGATCGATACGGAAGGCCTCACGTACGTGCACGAGCTGCAGGACATCGAGACGCTCAACCAGCGCGCGCTGCGCGGCGAGCTCGAGGTCACGGCGGTGTCCATCCATGCGTACGCATACCTGGCCGACACCTACGCCCTGCTCCCGCACGGCGCGTCCATCGGCGACCGCTACGGCCCGCGCCTCGTGGCGCGCACGCCGATGACGCGCGACGACCTGCGCGGCAAGCGCATCGCCATTCCCGGATTCAAGACCAGCGCCTACCTCACGTTGCGGCTCTACCAGCCGGACTTCGAGCCCATCCCCACGCACTTCGACCAGATCGAGGACGCCGTGGTGGACGGCAAGGCAGACGTGGGCCTCCTGATTCACGAGGGCCAGCTCACCTTCGGCGACAAGGGGCTGCACCTCATCGAGGACCTTGGCGAATGGTGGTTCCAGGACACCGGGCTCCCGCTCCCTCTGGGCGGCAACGTCGTCCGAAAGGACCTCGGCACCGATCTGACAAAGAAGATTTCGCGCCACTTACGCGACAGCATCGCGTATGGACTGCAGCACCGTCAGGCGGCGCTCGACCACTCCATGCAGTATGCCCGCGGACTCGACCGGTCCCGGGCCGACACCTTCGTCGGGATGTACGTGAACGACTGGACCCTGGATTACGGCGAGCGTGGACGTCAGGCCGTGCGCCTGCTCCTGGAGCGCGGGTTCAAGGCCGGCTTCATTCCGCACGAGGTCAACGTGGAGTTCATCGACGACTGACGCTGGCGGGTGCGGGAACCTCCTGCCCGTCCTGTGTACTTCAGACGCGCGCGCCGGCAGCAGCTGGCGCGCGCGTTGCGTATCCGGGGAGCGCTGTGGCATGGCCTGATGCGCCGCAGGCGCGGGCGTGCGTCGCGCAATGCATGCAGCCGCCGCGGCGGAGTGCTTGACGGATGACGGCCGCCATTGTACTAGGGAGTTGTCGGCGCGCGAGTCATCTTGCGCGACGCTCCGCAGCAGGCTCCGTCCGCTCGACGGCCGTGCGCGCGGACTGAATGCGATATCACGACACTGCACAATGCGGGACCACTCAATCCCTACTTGAGGAGGCGGGCAATGCCGCGGGGTGACGAGCTGCACGACGAGGTCCGGTTCTCTGACCGCGAGGATGACGCGGACGACCTCGGCTACGGTGGTGGCGGGTCGTTTGAAGAGGACGACGAGGAAGACGGCGGCTGGATGACCCACAAGGACGACAGCGACGACCTGTGGGACAGCACCGAGGACCTGGAAGAGGAAGAGGAGGAGGCCGAGGTGTTTGCCGAGTCCGCCGAGGAGGAGGAAGAGCTCTTCCCGCGGCCGGCCGCCGTGCGTCCCGCTGCGCCCGCGCCGGCACCCGCCGCTCCGGCTCCCAAGCCCGCCGCTCCGGCTCCCAAGCCCGCCGCTCCGGCGCCCAAGCCCGCGGCGCCCGTCAAGGCGGCGAAGCCTGCCGCGCCGGCCAAGCCGGCCAAGGCTGCGGCGCCCGCCAAGACCGCCAAGCCCGCGGCAAAGAAGGGGAAGCCAGCCAAGAAGGCGGTGAAGAAGGCAGTCAAGAAGGCCGCCAAGAAGGCGCCCAAGAAAGCCGCGAAGAAGGTGGCGAAGAAGCCAATGAAGAAGGTGGCCAGGAAGCCAATGAAGAAGGCCGCCAAGAAGGCGGGCAAGAAGCCGGCGAAGAAGGTGATGAAGAAGGCGCCGAAGAAGCCGGCGAAGAAGGCCGGCAAGAAGCGCCGCTAGTCACCGCAGGCGTTTGGCAGTCAGCAAGCAGCGGGGCGCACGTCGCCCCGCTGCTTCTGTTTTCGGGGTCTCTCACGCCGCGCCACCGTCATCGTTATTGTTGTCCCATGTTCGTCCCTCCTCCCTGCACGGCCCCGAATGCCTGAGTCGCCGGTCACCCTCCTTCGCGCCCACGCACGACACGCGCCGTGGAACGCGCGCGGCCTCGCGGCGCACGCCACCGCGCTCGTGGACGCCGCCGGGATGCGCCCCACCAATGCATCGGCGCGCGCCGCGCCGAGTGCGCGCGCCATCCGGTTCTACGTGGCCAGCGGCCTGCTGGATCACCCGGAGGGCACCGGAACCGCGGCCACGTACAGCTACCGTCACCTGCTGCAGCTCCTCGCGATCAAGATCCGCCAGCGCGAGGGCGCAACGCTCGAGGTGATCCGCCAGGAGATGAAGGGCGTGACCGGCGATGCGCTCGAGCGGCGCGTGGCCACCTCCCTCGCCCCCGCGCTCGCGGTCAACGGCGCCGCGGCCGAGGCGCCGGCGGACGACGCCCGCGCGCTGCCGCCGTGGCACCGCATCGTCGTGGCCGACGGCGTCGAACTGCACGTACGCGACGATTCCCCGGCGTCGAGCGAGGACGCGATGCTCGCCATGCGCGAGGCGGTGCGCGCGGCCCTGGGACGCCCGGAGCACCGCTGACGTGTCGCCGCGCCTGACGCTCGTGACGGGTGTCGGCCGCGCGGGGCAGGTCGGCGAGGCCGTGGCCGCCGCATTCGCGGCCGCCGGCGACCACGTCCTGCTCGTCAGTCACGGCCTGGACGAAGTACGCGCGCGCGCTGACGACCTCGCGCGCAGCGGGGCTCGCGTCACGCCGTATGCGTGCGACCTCGCCGACGCCGCGCAGGTGGACGCGCTCGCCGCCACCATTCGCGAGGAGCACGGCTCGTCGCTCGATGCACTCGTGAACCTCGCCGGCGGCTTCGGCATGCTGGGCCCGGTGGGCGACAGCACGTCCGCCGACTGGGAGCGCATGATGCGCATCAACCTCACCACGGCGTACCAGGCGACGCGCGCCTTCCTGCCCGCGCTGCGGCAGGCGCGCGGGGCGATCGTGTTCTTCGCGTCCGAGGCAGCGCTGCCCGGTGCACGCGTGGCCCGCATGGCGGCCTATGCCGCCGCCAAGGCGGGCGTCGTCACGCTCATGCGCGCCGTGGCACAGGAGGAGCGCGACAACGGCGTGCGTGCCAACGCCGTGGCGCCCGCGGCCATACGCACCGCCGACAACGTGCGCGACATGGGCGCCGACGCACGCTACGTCGAGCGCGAGGACGTGGCGTCCGCGGTGCTCTTTCTCTGCTCGCCCGCCGCACGCGCCGTGACCGGGCAGGTGATCCGGCTTGGCTGAACGCATGGCGGGCCTGCGGCCGCAACCCGGCGCATCCGAGAGGGCATGAGCGTCCCCGCCCGTCGGCGCACCGCCGCGCGCTTCGTGCCGCTGGACCGCGCCCTCGAGGGACTTCCGCTCTTCCGCCTCAGCGACTCCGCCGAGGATGCCCCGCTGTCGTTCTCCACGCCCGACGGCGGCCGGTGGCGCGTGCTCCCCGCCCCCGGGGATCGGCTGCCGGGCACGTTCGACCAGGACATCTATGTGGAGCTGATGCGCCGCTTCCACGAGGCGCAGGCCCCCGCGGACGGCGTGATCACCTTCACCCTGCACGCCTTCCTGCGCTCCATGGGGCGGCGCGTGGATGGCCGAACGTACGAACAGCTGCGCAGCGGCCTCGTGCGTCTGGAGCGCACGCGGCTCGAGTCCCTCGGCGCGTACCACTCCGCCACGGCGGGTCGCGCGGTGGACGCGTCGTTCACGCTGCTGTCGTCTGTCGCCATCGAGCGCCGGCGTGAGTCCGATCGCGCGCAGCTCGCGCTGTTCGACACCACGACGGCACCGGAGCCGGGCGAGGCGCGCGTGGTCCTCGCGCCCCTGGTTCGCGAGAACGTCACGGCCCGGCACGTCGTCACGCTTGCCGTAGCGCGCTACCTCGCGCTCGGCTCGGCCGTCGCGCGCCGGCTGTACCGGCTGCTCGAGGTCGCGCGGGCCCAGGGACACCTGGCGTGGCGCGTGTCGCTGGAGGATCTGAAGGAGCTGCTTCCCCTCGTGCAGCGGTACCCGTCGCACCTGCAGCGTGTGCTGCAGCCCGCCCATGACGCGCTGGTCGAGGTCGGCGTCCTTCGCAGTGCCACCGTTCGGCAGCATCGGCGGGCCTGGCACGTGGACTACGTGCTTGGCCACCGGGACGCCGGCCCCGTGGGCGGGGCGGGACAGGGAGCGTCAGCGCAGGCGGGCGGGACCGCGCCCCCTGCCACGTGAACGCTTTTCGGGGTGCGGAGTAGTACGTGGCATGGCCACGAAACTCACCCACGAGATCCGTCGCGAAATCGAGCTCGACGGCGAGCTGTACACCGTGGTGATCTCACCCCGGGGCATCCGGTTGTCCCGCAAGCGCTTCCGCTCGGGCCGCGGCCTGAGCTGGCGTGCGCTCTGGCGCCAGGGGCTGCCCGACATCCAGGCGGGGCCGCAGGGATCGCCTGTCCCGGGAGACCCGGCGTCGGTGTAGTTTACGACAGCCACCTTCCGGGGTACCGCAGTCCATGTTCCGCAATCGCAAGTTCGCTGCCGCCGCCATCATCCTGCTCGTGCCGGTCGTTGCCGGCGGGTTCCTGCTGCAGGAAAAGGGATCACACAACGGCGCGGTGCTGCTCGACCAGGTGTTCTCGCTCGTGTCCAGCCGCTTCGTGGACAGCGTGGACACCTCGGACCTGTATGAGAAGGCCGCGCGCGGCCTGGTCCGCGAGCTGAACGACCCGTACAGCCAGCTGTTTTCGCCCAAGGAGCTCAAGGCGTTCACCACGAACACCAACGGGCACTACGGCGGCATCGGCATGCAGATCGAGGACCACGACGGGTTCATCACCGTCAGCAAGGTCTTCCCCAACACGCCGGCCGAGGCGGCGGGCGTGATCGAAGGCGACCGGATCGTCAAGGTAGACTCGCTGTCGTCGCGCGGGTGGTCGCTGAACCAGACGTCCGACTACCTCACGGGCACGCCGGGCACGAAGGTGAAGGTCACCTTCAGCCGGCCGGGCGTCACGCAGCCCATCGAGGTGCAGTTCACGCGCGCGGTGATCCGCATTCCCGCCGTGCCCTTCGGCATCATGTTCGACGGCCGCGTGGGCTACGTGCCGCTGCAGCAGTACAACGAGACCGCCGCGTCCGAGGTGCGCACCGCCGTGCAGGCTCTCGTGAAGCAGGGCGCGCGAGGGATCATCCTCGACGAGCGCGGGAATCCGGGCGGGATCCTGGACCAGAGCCTCGAGCTCAGCAACCTGTTCCTGAAGGACGGGCAGGAGATCGCGTCGGTGCGCGGCCGGGAAGGCCCGCCCTCGGTGTACAACGCCAAGGGCCAGCCGCTGCTCCCGAACACGCCGCTGATCGTGCTCACCGACGGTGGCACGGCATCGGCCGCGGAGATCGTGGCCGGCGCGCTGCAGGACCACGACCGCGCGCTGATCGTCGGCCAGACGAGCTTCGGCAAGGGCCTCGTGCAGTCCGTCTACAACCTGGATGACGGCTACGCGCTCAAGCTCACGACCGCGAAGTGGTACACGCCGAGCGGCCGCTCCATCCAGCGCCCGCGCAAGTACGTGGACGGGCACTTCGTGGAGACGCCGCCGGACTCGTCGGAGAACGACTCGACCAAGAAGGCGCGCCCCGCGTACAAGTCGGACGCGGGCCGCGTGGTGTATGGCGGCGGCGGCATCACGCCGGACGTGATCGTGTCCGACGACACGCTCACCACGGCGGAGCAGAAGTTCGCCAGGGCCATCGCCCCGCGCTCGCAGGACGTGTACCTCACGCTGTACGCGTTCGCCCTCGACCTCTCGCACCACGTGTCGCGCGGCTTCACGTTCCAGCCCGCGTGGCGCGAGGAGTTCCTCAAGCAGCTCGAGGCGCGCGGCATCACGATCGACCACCAGCAGTACGAGGCCGCGTCGCGCTACGTGGACCGCCTGATCGAGCAGCGCCTGTCGCGCTTCGTCGAGGGCGACTCCACGGCCAAGCGCCGCGACCTCCGGTTCGACGCGCCGCTGCAGCGCGCCATCGCCCTGATGGACAAGGCGAGCACCCAGAAGGACCTGTATGCCGAAGCCGGCCTGAGCCGTACCCCTGCGGCGGCCACGGCGAAGAAGCCCTGATCCGGGTCACGACCATGCGTACTTCCCTTCGTGCCGCCGCCATGGGTGTCCTGGCGGCGGTGTCGTCCGCCGCGGCGCAGTCCCCGGTGCTCAAGCCGTTTCCCGGCGAGCGCCACCTGGCGAACATCCGCCAGCTCACCTTCGGCGGCGAGAACGCGGAAGCGTACTTCAGCGCCGATGGCAAGCGGCTGATCTTCCAGTCCACGCGCAATGGCCGCACGTGCGACCAGCAGTACATCATGGACATCGACGGCTCGCACGTGCACCGCGTGTCCACCGGCACCGGCAAGACGACGTGCGGCTACTTCTTTGGCGGCGACCGGAAGATCTTCTTCGCCTCCACGCACGCCGTGGACACCACATGCCCGCCCAGGCCCGATCCGTCCAAGGGCTACGTGTGGCGCCTCGACCCGTACGACATCTACACCGCGAATGCCGACGGCACCGGGCTCAGGCGCCTGACGTCCAACAACGTCTACACGGCAGAAGGCACGCTGTCCCCTGACGGCCAGACCATCGTGTTCACGTCGCTCAAGAACGGCGACCTGGACATCTATACGATGCGGATCGATGGCACGCATGTGAAGCAGCTCACGCACACGCCAGGGTACGACGGCGGCCCGTTCTTCTCGCCCGACGGCAAGAAGATCGTGTACCGCGCCTGGCACCCGACGGACACCGCGCTGACGAACTACCAGGAGCTGCTGCGCCAGGGACTCGTGCGGCCGAATCGCATGGAGATCTGGGTGATGAACGCCGACGGCAGCGACCAGCATCAGGTCACGTCGCTCGGCGGCGCGAACTTCGCGCCGTACTTCACGCCCGATGGGCGCAAGATCATCTTCTCGTCGAATTACAAGAATCCGCACAGCCGGAACTTCGACCTGTACCTGGTCAACCCGGACGGCACCGGGCTCGAGCAGGTGACCACCCACCCCGAGTTCGACGGATTCCCGATGTTCAGCCCCGACGGCAGGAAGATCGTATGGGCCTCGGACCGTCACGGGCAGAAACTCGGCGAGACCGATATCTTCATCGCCGACTGGGTGCCCTGACCGCCGCCGGATGCGCTGGCGACCAGGCCCGTGGTCGCCAGTGATTCGTTCGCCGACCCGGGGGCTTCCCGTCGGCGACTCCTTCCGCGACGGAGCGGGCATGGAGCGGGACAGCAAGATCTACGTCGCAGGACACCTCGGGCTCGTGGGATCGGCACTCGTGCGCGAGCTGCGCGCACAGGGGTACCAACGGCTAGTGCACCGCACGCGCGCCGAGCTCGACCTGCTGCGACGTGATGCCGTGGACGCGTTCTTCCGCGAGGAACGGCCCGACTACGTGCTGCTCGCGGCCGCGCGCGTGGGCGGCATCGTGGCGAACAACACGTATCCCGCCGACTTCATCCGCGAGAACCTCGAGGTCCAGCTCAACGTCATCGACGCCGCGTATCGGCACGGCGTGCGCAAGCTGCTCTTCCTGGGCAGCGCGTGCATCTACCCGAAGATCGTGCCGCAGCCGATCCGCGAGGCGTACCTGCTGTCGGGCCCGCTCGAGCCCACCAACGCGCCGTACGCGATCGCAAAGATCGCCGGCATCTCGCTCTGCCAGTCGTACAACCGGCAGTACGGCACGAACTTCGTCAGCGTGATGCCGACGAACCTCTACGGCCCCGGCGACAACTTCGACCTGCAGAACAGCCACGTGATCCCGGCGCTGCTCCGCAAGTTCGACGAGGCGCGCGAGGCGCGGCTGCCCAGCGTCACGATCTGGGGAAGCGGCACGCCGCGGCGCGAGTTCCTCCATGTGGACGACATGGCGAGCGCCTGCGTGTTCGTCATGCAGCGCTACGACTCGTCCGAGATCATCAACATCGGGTGCGGGGAAGACATCTCGATCGGCGAACTCGCGGAGCTTGTGCGCCAGGTCACCGGATTCGAGGGTGCGCTCGAGTTCGACCGGTCAAAACCCGATGGGACTCCAATGCGTCGCCTGGACGTGAGCCGGCTCCAGGCCATGGGCTGGGCGCCTCGCATCCCCCTGCGAGAGGGACTCGAGTCCACCTACGCCTGGTACAGGGCGAACAAGGAAACCGCGAGGCACGGCTAGCGGCCGTGTCAATGCATTGAAATTCATGTAATTCCGGCCGGGCGGATTGGGAGCCGGTGTCTCGTTTCTTTACGTTGCCTAATTTCTGGTGGGGCGTCACTTTACTGTCGTCGCCGCACCTCAGCGTATCGGCGGCACGACGGCCTGGTGCGACGATGCACTGGGACACCCCAGACGACCCGCTCGATGGCCCTGACCATCCTCATCCTCGCAACGCTTGCTTCACTGGCCGCTACGCGGTGGCTGGTGAGAGTGGCTCCGACGCAGCGTGAGCCCAGCATCGTGCCGATCACGTATCGGCCGGGTTCGGCGCCTGCCGTCCCGCGCGTGGGTGGTGTCGCGGTGTTCGTTGCGCTGATGGTCGCACTTGTCATTGCTGCGCTCGCCGGCTCACGCGGCGTGGACATGATGCTCGAGCACGCGCAGTTGTACGCCGGCATCCTGGCCGGCAGCGTGCTCATCCTCGCAGTCGGCCTGGCCGACGACCTGCTCGACCTCTCCCCCGCCGTGAAGCTCGCGGCGCAGGCGATTGCCGCGACGGTCGCGTGCACGGGTGGCCTTTGCCTCAAGACCGTCGCGCTGACGCCGTCGCTGACGGTGTCGCTCGGCTGGGTCGGCATCCCGCTCACGATCCTCTGGGTCGTGACGGTCACGAACGCGTTCAACTTCATCGACGGCCTGGACGGCCTCGCGTCGAGCATCGGCATCGTGGGCTTCGGCGCCACGCTGGTGTCGGCGTGGGTGCTTGGGCGCGCCGACGTCATGCTCCTCTCGGTCGGCATGATCGGCGCGCTGCTCGGCTTCCTGCGCTACAACTTCGCGCCGGCGCGCATCTACCTCGGCGACTGCGGCAGCCTGTTCGTCGGCTACATGCTCGCGGTCGGCTCGCTGGTCGGCGCCACTTCGCCGTCCTCCGGATCGCTGATCTACGTCCCGGTGTTCGCGCTCGCGCTGCCGCTCCTCGATGCGGCCGTCGCAATCGTCCGGCGGTGGCTGCGCAGCATGCCGGTGTGGAAGGGCGACCACCGGCACATCCACCATCGCGTCCAGTCGCTCGGCCTGTCCAAGCCGGCCAGCGTCGGCGTGCTGGTGCTCGGCGCGGCCCTGCTTGCCACCAGCGGCCTGCTCGCCGCGTTCGCGAGCGCGGACGCCTTCCCGTCCGTTGCGGTGATGATTGCGGCGACGGTGGTGACGATGGTCGGCTACGGACTGCGCCGCCTGGGATACTACGAGTTTGCCGCGCTGCGCGCCGCCCTGCGGGCGCGGCCGGCCTCGGTGCGGCAGTTCATCCGGGAGGAGATCCGCCTGCGTGACGCCGAGTGCGAGATCCGCACGGCGCGCGACATGGAGGACCTGCGGACCACGCTGGACCGGTGCGCGCTGGCGTTCGGCCTCGATCGGATCGAGATTTCGCGCAGCAGGCCCCGGATCCGTCGCTCGTGGCAGGGCACCTATCGCGACCTGGTCATCACGCCCGCGGCGCAACGCGCCTCCGATGCGTGGAACCTGCGCGTCTGGCACGGCGAGTATGGCTCGCCCGGCGAGGCCCTTGTGCAGCGCGTGGGTGCAGCGCTGGCGCGGGCGACGGAAGGGTGGCTGCGTGACTATGGCTTGCTGCTCGCAGGCCGGCCTTCGCCGGCCCTTACCGAACCCGCGGCGCACTTGCGCCTGCGCACCGCGTTCCGCCGATCGCGCCTGGCCGAGGCCTGATCCACGGTGCCGGGAGGTCGTGTCATGCCCGGCCCGCTGACGATCGACTCGCGGGTCGCCGCGGCGCCCGACCAGCTCTCGACGCAGCTCTCCGGCGAGACCGTCATCCTCGCCCTGCAGAGCGGGCAGTACTTCGGGCTCGATCCCGTCGGCACGTACATCTGGGAGTTCCTGCGCGAGCCGCGCCGCGTGCACGAGGTGGTGGCGCACGTCGTCTCCCGGTACGACGTCAGCGACGAGCAGTGCACGCGCGACGTGCTGGCGCTGATGGGTGAGCTCGCGTCGCACGGCCTCGTCACCATCGAGGAGTGAGGCTGCGCCGTCGGCTGCGCATGCCATGAGCGGATTCGTCGTCCTGCTCGCGCGCCACGGCGCGGCCGTGGATCGCGCGCAGCTCGGGCGCCTGGCGCAGGGGCTCGCATTCCGTGGGCCGGACAGCACCCACACGCTCGTCCGCGGCCCGGCGGGGTTCGGCGTGTCGCTGCTGCATGCGTCCATGCATCGTTCGCCCGCGGATTCCGTGCGGCAGGCGCTCGTGGACGACGGCGACATGGTGCTGGTCGGCGACGTGCGCCTGGACGACCGGGACCGTGTGCGTCGAGACCTCGAGGGCGCCGGCGCTGCGGCACGACCCGACGCGACAGATGCTGAACTGTGGCTCGCGGCATATCGCACCTGGGGATCGTCGTGCGTCACGCATCTTTCCGGCGACTTTGCCGTTGTCGTCTGGGACGAGCCCCGGCAGCGCCTGCTCCTGGCCCGCGATCAGTTCGGGGTTGCGCCGCTCTACTACGCGCAGGCCGGGGGGGACCTCGTCGTCTCCAACACGCTCGACGCCATTCGCGCGCACCCGGGCGTCAGCGCTGAACTCGACGACGGCGCCGTCGGCGATTTCCTGCGCGTCGGGTACAACACCGACCTCGCATCCACGGTGTTCCGCCAGGTGCGCTGCGTTCCGCCCGCGCATGTTGCTGGGGTCCGCGACGGCGTCGTGCACGTCGAGCGCTACTGGGAGCTGCCCGTCGAGGAGCCAGTGGCGTTCGGGAGCATCGCGGAATGCGCTGCGGCATTCAACGAGGTCCTGCGCGCGGCCGTGCGGGACCGCCTGCGGGACACCGACGCCGCGGCGCTCCTGCTGAGCGGCGGCCGCGATTCCACTGCGGTGGCGGCGACGGCGCGCGACGTGGTGCCGGCCGGAACCCTGCCGGCCCTGCGTGCCTTCACGATCCACTACGACTACGCCGTTCCCGATGAGGAGCGTGCATTCGCCAGTGCGGCCGCCGCGCACCTCGGCATTCCGGCGGAGTTCGTCGCTGCCGACGAATACGCGCTGTTTGGCGGCCGCACTCGCACGGATTGCTGGCGTCCCGCGCCGGTTGAGGATGCGCAGCTTGCGGCCGATGCGGATTTCATGGCGCGCGTCGCGCGGCACGCGCGGGTTGCGCTGGATGGGCACGGGGGTGACGCCGCCCTGCGTGAGAGCGAGTCGCGATTGGCCCGCCTGCTGCTTGGTGGCCACTGGTGGCGCGCGCTGCGCGAGGCAACCACGTACACGATGCTGCACCACCGACTGCCGCGGCCGGGGTTCCGCCGGCTCCGCGCACGGCGCGCACAGGCGCTGCCGCTGCTCAACCCGATCCCGCAATGGATGCGACCGGAATTCATTCGCGCAGCGCGCCTCGAGGAGCGATGGCGTGCCGTCGAGCGCGCGGCGGAGCGCGACGCGCAGCATCATCCGTGGCGGCCGGAGGCGTACGGCAAGCTCGTGTCGTGGTTCTGGCCGCGAATGTTCGAGGAGATGGACCCCGGGTTCACCGGCGTTCCTGTCCATGTGCGCCACCCACTCATGGACCTGCGCGTCGTCCGGTTCCTGCTGCGCGTGCCCCCTGCGCAGTGGTACAACGACAAGGGAATCCTGGTCGCGGCCATGAAGGGGCGGCTGCCCGACCGCGTGCGCTTCCGGAACAAGACGCCGCTGGTGGGCGATGCAAATGCCGTTGCACTGGCCGCTGGCGGGGTGCCTGCCACCGAGCTCCAGCGCGTGTCGCCCCGCATCGAGCCGTACGTCGATCCCGCCGGGTTCGGGACGACGCCCTCGAGTCCGGACAGCGATGACTCGTGGGACTGGCTGCGTGCCGTGAGCCTTTCCGAGTGGCTCGCGCGAGTCGAGCGTGGAGACTCGTTCGTGAGGGCGGGGGGAGAGCCAGGAATGTGACGGACGCCGCCCGAAGCGGTCGGTCGATGGCGCCGGCGCGGTGGATTTCCGGCGGTCGGCAACGTATCCTGTTTCCATGGGCCTTCATGAAAACTGCACGGCCACAGCGGGCCAGTCCGCTGGTTCAAGCCAACGCGCTTCCTCGGCAGAAACCGGGGCCGCGCGCGAGCCCTACACCTCGCCACAGGTGAACCACCTTGGCCTCGTGAAAGAGCTCACCGAGACGGTGGGGTCGCGCGGCAAGAAGGACGGCAAGACCGGGAACCGCAGGACGGGATACTAGACATGACCGGTGAGAATGGACGTCCGGTCGCGGCTATACATGGGAGCCCAATTACAGGCCCCCATCGGGAAATGCCGTCTCCGGATCTGCCCGGCACAGCGACGGCGCCAGAGGCCGGCCAGAAGCCCCGGCTGCCGTATGCACCGCCGCGACTGACTGTGCTCGGAACCGTAGCCGATATCACCCGGACGGTGGGAACGCGCGGCCGCAAGGACGGGAAGAGAGGTAATCGCCGCACGGGATACTGAACCCGCGCGAGGCTCGTGTCGGCCTGTTCGTGCGAGGGCGGATCCGGTATCCTCCCACGCATCCATGTCGGCCTTCCAAGCGCGCGTGTACGGCCTCGTCCTGCAGTGTGACGAGGCAATCCCGGGACTGTCCGCGACGGACCAGGGCCCGGCGGATGTGGTGGTGCGCCTTCGGGCGCTCCCGGCGTGGCTCGAACGCGAGGATGGTTCATCTCGCACCATCTGGACCGCGCGCGCAGGCGATGATCGTGACACGGACGATCTCGTCGTCCGCACCTGGCGCGACGGCGCCTACGTCGAGGTCGCCTACGACGACGGTACGCGCTTCGTGATGGATCACGGGGGCACGCAGGTCTGGGCCCAGTGGCGCAACGCGTCGTCCATCGAGGACATGGCGACCTACCTGCTGGGCCCGGTGCTCGGCCTGCTCCTCCGACTGCGCGGAACGCTCTCCCTGCACGCAAGCGCCGTCACGTTTGGCGATACGGCGGTGGCGTTCACCGGGCAGGCAGGCGCTGGCAAGTCCACCACCGCCGCGGCGTTCGCCCAGCGTGGCGCGCGCGTGATCGCCGACGACATCGCGGCGCTGTTCGTGCGCGATGCTCGCTGGTGGGTGGAGGCAGGCCCTGCGTCCGTCCGCCTGTGGCCGGAGAGCGCAACGGCGCTGTTCGGCGACGCTTCCACGCTTCCCCTGCTCGCACCGTCCTGGGAGAAGCGGCAGGTGACGCCCGGCGTCCTGCCCGCAGCATTTGCCGGCGAATCACCCGTCGCACTCTCTGCCGTCGTCATTCTCGGCGCCCGCGGAACGGGAAGTGCGCCCACGCTGGCTCCACTCTCCCAGCGCGACGCACTCGTCGCTCTCGTGGCCGACACCTACGCCAGCGTCCTGCTCGACCCAGCGCAGCGCGGCGTCGAGTTCCTGGCGCTCTCGCGGCTCGTGCAGGACGTGCCCGTGTATCGCGCCACCCCCGCGGATGACATCGGGCGCCTTGATGAGCTCTGCGACGCCGTGCGCCGGCTCGTCCATGGCTGAGCATGCGCCGCTGCACCACCCGCTGCTCGACGTAGCCCGGTGGTGCGCGCGTGCCGAGCTTGACGACACGGCACGCGCCGCACTCGATGCGTGCACGGCGACGCCGCTCGCATGGGATGCGCTGCCGCCATTGCTGCGCGCGCATGGGCTCACCGCGCTCGCGGTGCGGCACCTCTCACACGTTCGCACGCGCATCCCGCCGCCGGTGTGGGACACACTGTCGGGGCAGTCCGCGGAGGACCAGGCGCGCGCGCTGCGCATGACCGCCGAGTTGCTGCGCATCGTGGATGCGCTCGGCGCCGAGGGGATCGCGGTGCTGCCGTACAAGGGGCCGCTGCTCGGCCTCGTGGCGTACGGCGACCTGGCTATGCGCCGCTCATCCGACCTCGACGTGCTCATCCACCCGGCCGACATGGCGCGAGCGATCGCAGCACTGGCGCCACTCGGCTATCGGAACGCGGATCGCATGTCGCCGGCGCAGGCAGCGTGGTTCCTGCGCGCCGACGGGGACGTGTCCGTCGTCCACGACGACACGGGGCTGCTCGTCGAGCTCCACGCATACGCGACCACACGCCGGCTTGGCCCCACGCCCGGGTTCGCCGAATTGTGGGAGCGGCGGAAGGACCTCCAGGTCGCGGGGCGCCGTGTTCCCGCGCTCGACGCACATGACCAGCTGCTGCTCCTCGCACTGCACGGCACCAAGCACGGCTGGCGAAAGCTGGAATGGCTCGCCGGTCTTGCATCGCTGGCCGCCCGCAATCCGGACGCACTCGAGCGACTCATCGCCGCAGCGCCGTCCGGTGCCCGCGCCCTGCGCCTCGCGTGCGCACTGTCGGCCTCGCTGCTCAGCGTGGAACTGCCCGAGCGCGTGCGGCACGCCGTCGCCGCGGATGCCGCTGCGAATGCCCTGGCCGCGCAGGTGGTGACACACATGCAGCAGCCGGAGGACGACCCCAAGCGCGATGACACGTTCGAGCGGCTGCTCTTCAACTGGCGTGCGCAGGACGGCACCCGCGCGCGGGTGCGCTATGCATGGCGTTGGGGAACCTGGCCGTCGCCGGAGGACTGGCAGCAGGTGAGGCTGCCGGACGCGTTGTTTCCCGCCTATCGCCTGGTGAGGCCGATCCGCCTGGCATGGCGCTTCGGCCCTCGCGCGCTGGCGTCCATCTTCGCGCGCTGAGGATCGGGTCAGCCGCCTTCCTGCGGCGCGTACCCGTAGCCGTAGTAGTAGTCGCCGTAGCGTCCGTAGCGCGGCGTGCGTGCGTCAGGGTCGTTGAGCACGGCGCCAAGGATGCGGCCGCCCACGTTGCGGATCTGCTCCACGGCGTGGCGCGCGGCTTCGCGTTCGGTCCTGCCCGCGCGCACGACAACGAGCACGCCGTCAGCCTGCACGCTCATGAGCGCCGCATCGGCAGTGACGAGCACCGGCGGCGTATCCACGAGGATGACGTCGAATTTCGCCCGCAGCGTATCGAGCAGCTCGTGCATGCGCTCGCCGCCCAGGAACTCGAGCGGGTTCGGCGGCAACGTGCCGCCCGGAAGGACACTGAGCCCCGCCACGCCCGATGCGCGCAGTCCCTGGTCGAGGGTGTTCTTGCCGACCAGCACGTCGGTGAGCCCCGGCTCGAGTGCCAGGCCGAACACATCATGCACGCGCGCGCGGCGCAGGTCCGCGTCGATCAGCACCACGCGGCGTCCCTGCTGGGCGAATGCGACGGCGAGGTTGGCCGAGGTCGTCGTCTTGCCCTCGCCAGCCGAGGCGCTGGTCACGACCATGACCTTGAGCCCCGGGCGGGACGCCGAGTACATCAGGTTGGTCATGAGCTTGCGGTACGCCTCGGCACTGGCCGAACGCACGTCGCTGATCATGACCAGCTCCTGCCCGTCGCCCTCGCTCGCCAGCACTCGCGTCGACGGGATCATGCTCGGCAGCAGCCGGCTTGCCGTGGCCCGGGCGCGCGCGCGCAGGGTGGCGTGGGCGTCCGCGCTGATCTGCGGCACGAGGGCGAGCCCGGGCACGTGCATGACGCTGTCCAGGTCGTCCCAGCGGCGGATGGTGCTGTTCAACCGGTCGGTGACGATGGCCAGCCCGATACCGAACAGGAGCCCGATCAGGAGGGCGTACGCCAGCTTGCGCCGCCGTCCCGCGGTGATCGCGCCCATCGGGTAGCGCGCGAGGTCCACCACCTGCACCTGCCCCGCCTCGACGGCCTCGGCGATGCGCGCCACCTGGAGCTCGTCGTTCAGCTTGTCCGACATCTTGCGGATGTTGTCCACGTCGCGGAGCAGGCGCTGCTCTGTCTCCTCGGACGACGGCAGGGACGCGATCTGGCCCGCGGCCTGCTGCCGGCGCGCGTTGACGGCGGACAGGTTGCCGTCGATCACGGCGAGCTGGTTGCGCACGGCGGCGATCAGCTTGGGTTCCGTGCTTGCGATGAGCGCGTCCACGCGTTGCACGTCCGGGTGCTGCGGCGTGCGCGCGAACATGCCCGTCGTGAGCGAGTCGCGCGCGTGCTCGTAGCGCATCAGGTCGGTGTACAGCGCGCCGACCGCCGCGTTGCCGCTGGGATCCGGCGTGAACGCCAGCGTCCGCAGCGCAGCGGGATCGCCGTTGGTGTGGCGCTCGAGCGCGCTCAGCAGCCCCTGGTACGACCGCCGTGCATCGTCGAGCTGCTGGACACGCTGGTCGAGCGTCGCGAGATCCTGCTGCTCGGTGGCGTAGCGGTCCTTGGCGCTGAATGCGAGGGTGCCGCGGCGATAGGCGGCCACGCGCGCCTCCGCCAATTGCAGCATCGAGTCGGTGGCCGCGAGCTGCGTCTCGATGAAGATGCGGCGACGGTGTGACTGCTGGCGCGCCGTGCGCGCATTGAACGCCTGGTACTGCAGGGCGGCGGCGCTCGCCACCCGCTGCACGACATAGGGATCGTTGCCCGTAAACGAGATATCGATCACCGATGTCATGTCGCGCGGCTTGGCGCTGATGCCGCCGAGCACCGCGTCGATGGCCGCCTCACGCGGGAGGACGGCCAGCGAGGCGTCCTGCCAGCCGGGCTGCGGGCCGGGAATCGTGAACGTGGCGCTGGCAATCTCGATTGGCGTGCCGTACGCGGCGGTCACCGTGTCGCGCGGCCCGCTCACGGTCACGCTCTTCGACGTGAAGTGCAGTCGCAGCGTTGCGGGAACGGCGTTCGGCGCCACCCGCACGTCCTCGAAGTTCGCGAGGTAGAAGCCCGGCGTAATACTCTGCAATTGGAGGCCAAGCGAGTCCACGACCAGCTCTGCGATGGCGCGGCTCTGGATCACCTGCACCTGCGTCAGCACCGGGTCCGTGTACCCGCCGTAAGCGCTCGCGTAGTCGGGCACGAGGTCGCCAGCCACCTGCGGCCGCTGGTCGGTGAGCTGCACCGCGCTGGACGTCCGGAACAGCGGCAGGTCGTGGCGCGTGCGGTACCACTGGTAACTGATCCCGACGAGCGCCGAGAGGACGATGAGCCACCAGTACCGGCGCAGGATGCCCAGGTACTGCCGGATCGGGTTGGCGGCGGGAAGCGACGCATCCGGCCCGAAGCCGGGCGGGAATCCGGCGCCCGGAGGCGGGTACGCGAAATTCGGCATCATCGCACCCGGCATCGGGCGGCGCACTTCCACGGGTCGGTTCTCAGTCACGGCCCCTCCGGCGGGATCGAGACGCATGACGTGCGGACACGTCCGCGTAGAGGGCGCGGGTCCGCTCGCCCATGCTCTGCAAGCTAAACTCTTCTGCGACGCGCTGCCTGCCCGCAACCCCGAGGGTGTGCCGGAGTCCCGGGTCGTTCAGCAGGCGGTTGATGGCCGCGGCAAGGGCCTGCGGATCGGCCGGCGGCACGGTCAGGCCCGTTTCCCCATCACGCGACACCTCGGGCACCCCCGACGGAATGTTGGTGTTGACCACGGGGATCCCGCTGGCCATCGCCTCGAGCTGCACGATGCCGAACGCCTCGCTGCGCAGGTGGGATGGAAGGGCGAACACCGACGCGGCGTGGTACCACGGCGTGGTGTCGGCCACATGCCCGACGAACGTCACGCGATCGGCGACTCCCACACTGCGGGCCTCGGCCTCGAGGGCGGCGCGCATGGGCCCCTGGCCCACGATCACGAGTCGCGCATCCACGCGGGACATGGCGCGGATCAGGTACTCCAACCCCTTGTAGTACACGAGCCGCCCCACCGCGAGCACGATGCGATCGCCGTACGCCTGCCGGATGCGCGCCACCGCAGCGGGATCCGCGGTCGCGTAGGCGGCGGGATCAATCGCCATCGGGATCTCGACGCAGCGGTCCGAATGCCGCTGCAGCATGGGCGAGCCTCGCATGTAGGCGGTGGAGCTCACGATCACCGCATCGGCCCGCCGCAACACACCGCGCACGATCGGTTCATACACCACGTTGAGCAGCTGCTGCTGCACCACGTCGCTGTGATAGGTCACGACGAGCGGGCCCCGGTGCCCGCTGGCCAGGTAGCTCGCGAAGGCCGACGGATTCGGGTGGTGCAGGTGCACGATGTCCGCACGCGCCGAGCGGATGCGCCAGGGCAGCGTCGGGCAGATGGGCGCGCTGCGCACCGTCGCGATCGTCGCCATGCGCGTCACCGGCACGCCGTCAATCACCTCGTTGGTGGTGTGCGCGCTGTGGCTCGCCACGACGACGTCGAGCGTCACGTAGTCACGCAGCACGCGGCACAACCCTTCCAGGTGTGTCTCCATGCCGCCTTCATCAGGCGGGTAGTACTTGCCGACCTGCAGTACGCGTACGTCACGCATGCGCCACCTCGGCGTACAGTCTCGCCATGCGCTCGGCGCAGCGCGGCCACGTGAACTGCGCGGCGCGCGTGATGCCGGCCTGCCGGCGCGCCTCCCAGGCACCCGGATTCGATGCCTGCTCATCGAGCAGGGACAGCGTGGTGCGCGTCCACGCCCCGACGTCAGCGGCCGGCGCGTAGGTCGCAGCCTCGCCGCCAACTTCACGCAGCACGCCAAGGTCGCTGGCCAGCACGGGCGTGCCGCACGCCAGCGCCTCCACGAGCGGCAGCCCGAACCCCTCGCGATCCGAGGGCAGGAGCACGAGCGTTGCGCTGCGATAGACGCCCGCCAGCGCCTGCGTCGAGAGGAACGGGAGCGTGCGGATCGCTGCCAGGACGCCGAGCTCCCGGGCCAGCGCCGACTGCTCCGCCGTCAGTTCGCCTCCCACCCGCACGAGCACTGCCTCCGGCAGCACCGCCCGCACACCGGCGAACGTCCTGAGGAGCACATCGATGCGCTTGCGCGGAATCGTGCTTCCGACGTGCAGCAGCGTGACGGATCGTGTCGGCTCCAGCTGCGCGGGGGGCGAGAACGTCGCGTCCACGCCCAGCGGCACGACGACGGTGCCTTCACGGCGCAGCCCATTGTCGGCCAGCGCCCGGCGCGTGGCCTCGCTGTCACACGCCACCAGCGCCGCTGCCCGCAGTCCATCGAGGACGCGCGCAGTCATGCGCCGGAATGCCCGCGATCGCGGTTCGGCCGACGGATCAAACAGGCATCGAAAGGCATCCACATCGTGGCACGTGACGACCGTGCGCGCCGCGGGCAACTCGTGGACCAGGTGGGCGTATGTATGGTCCACCACGTGGTACACGTCGGCATCACCCCGGTTCGCGCGCAGCCAGCGCGGGTACCGCAGGTGACGGTCCGCGTATCGATTCGCGTTGCGCAGCGCGCGGATGCCGGTGCCATCAGCCAGTGCCGCGGCCCACCGCGGCATGGCCGGACGCAGGCGCACGGCAGCGATGCGCGGATCAGGGACATCCGGCAGCGCGCGCAGCAACTGGTCGGCGACCAGGTCCATGCTCGGCCACCGCTCCTCGAGCAGGTCGCAGACGATGCCGACTGCCAGCGGTTGCGCGGTCATTGCGCCACGATCCGCGAGAAGAAGTCCAGGTGCCGCTCGCCGACCACGCGCCACGAGAACTCGGCCTCCGCGCGGGCCCGGCCCCGCTGTCCGAGCGACACGCGCTCATCCGCGTTGGAGAGCAGGTGCTCGATCGCGCGGGTCCATCCTGCCTCATCACGCTCGCCGACGATGATCCCTGCGTCCCCGACCACGTGTGGAATTTCCCCGCTGTCACTCCCGACGACGGGCACGCCGCATGCGAACGCCTCGACGATCATCCGCCCGAACTGCTCCCGCCACGCAGGCGTGGTCTGGCTCGGTGCGCACAGCATGTCCATTGCGTTCAGGTAACGGGGGACATCGTCGTGCGCCACTCCGGTCGCCACGGCGACGCGCCCGTCCTGCTCCTGCGCGAAGGCGCGAAGCCCGGCTTCCAGCGGACCGCCGCCGACGAACAATGCGCGCCACGCCACGCCGCGGCGGGCAAGCGCGCGGAGCGCCTCGACCAGCATCGGCAGTCCCTTGCCCTCGACGAACCGTCCGACGAAGCCGACGACCGGGACGCTGTCGTCCTGCCACTGCAGCACGCGCCGCACGACAAGCCGTGCCGACGCATCCGGCGCGAATCGCGTCGTGTCCACGCCGAACGGGATGACCGTGTGCGGGCGGTCCGCGTAACCGCGACGACGCTCGAGTGCGCGTTCCACGGAACGCCCGAAGGCGATCCATCCGTTCGCGCGCCGCAAGGACGCGCGCTCAATGGCGTTGAACGGGGGCGGGTAGCGCTTCGTGATGTTCTGGAAGGTGGCGTAGACCAGCGCCGAGCGCGGTGCGCACGCGCGCGCGACCTGCCAGCCGGCAACGATGTACGGTTCCTCCCAGCAGTGCACGACGTCCCACGGCTCGGACAGGATGTCTCGCAGCTTCCGGCTGTAGCGCATGACGTGAATCCACCGCGCGCCCTGCACCGGGAGCGGAACGACGTTGCAGTGCTCGCCCGGCTCGCGCTGCAGCGTGAGTGGCCCGAGGTCGCCCGGAAACGCTGACGGCGCGACGATGGACACCTCCCAGGCGCCCTGCCCCGCGGCAGCCACTGCCTCGGCCAGCTCGCGGTTGCGGCGCACCACGTACGAGTGGCCGATCGTCAGGATGCGGCGTACGCTCATGACGCTGGCTCCGCGTACGGTTCGGGCTGGCGGACCAGCTTCCTCCAGTGTCGGAACGTGGACCACCGCACGGGGCGGCGGATGCGGAGCGCCGCAGGCCCGTCATGCCAGAGCGCACGCAGGACACGGCGAAAGCCGCCAGGGTCGGCGATGCCCAGCGCGCGCCGAAGCCGGAAATAGCCGACGAGCCGGAGCGGCGCCTGCACGCACAGCACGAGGAACGGATCGTCGTAGAGTGACGAGAGCACGCCGTTGCGCACCACGAGGTGCAAGTACTGCCGTGTGTCCCGGCCGGTCGGGTCAGGCAGGTGTGCGACGCACGCGGGTGGCAGGTAGGCGACGCGCCACCCACGGTCCAGTGCGCGCAGGCAGAGCTCGCGCTCCTCTCCCATCACGACGAGCTGCTCGCGGAAGCCACCGAGCGCAAGCATTGCATCCCGGCGCAGCAGGTGGCCATAGCCGATAAACGACGCGATGAGGGACGGCACGCGCACCGGCGCCGGCTGCGCATGGGGTGGATACGGTGCGCCGCTGGCGTCAGCTTGCACAAATGCCACGGCGAAGACGCGCTGATCGCGCTTCAGCACGTCCAGCCCGCGGCGGATCGAGTCCACGGACACGATCGCGGCATCGTCGTCCAGGTTCAGCACCCACGGTGTCGCCGCCTGCTCGATGAACGTGTTGCGCGCCGCGCAGAGCCCACGCGGTGTGTCGAACCGGATGAACGTGACGCCGTTGATCCCCTCATCGCCGGCCAGCGCCCGGACGCGCGGCTCCACGGGTTCCTCGGAACCATCGTCCACGACAATCACGTCATGCACGAGCGGCCCGAGCGCGCGCAGCGATCGCAGGCAGCGCAGCAGCGCAGCCGGCCGGTTGCGCGTCCCGATCCCGACCGTGATCCGCTCCGGCGCGCTCACGCGCCCCTCCGCCGCGACGCGATTGCCGCCCGATAGCACGTCACGGTCTGCTCCGCCGTGCGAGCCCACGTGAACGTGCGGGCCGCCCGGAAGGCCGCGTTGCCCAGCCGGGTACGCAAGGCGCTGTCATCCAGCAGCCGTCGCATGGCTTCCATCAGGGCCGACGCCGATCGCCGAGGCACCAGGAGCCCGGTCTCGCCGTCGCGCACGAGCGCGATGGCACTTCCCTGCGGCGTGGCAATCACCGGCATCCGCTGGCTCATCGCTTCCACCAGCACCATGCCGAACCCTTCATACGACGACGGCATGACCAGCATGTCATGCCGGCGATACGCCGCCATCACCTCCGCTTCCCCTGCCCGGCCAACGACAGTCACGGCCTCGCGGACGTCAGGGGGGAAATGCGAGAACACGGCGGCATCCGGCACATTCGCGCCGAAGACGGTGAGCCGGGAGGACGGCCGTTCGCGCCGGAGCTGGGTGAACGCCGCCGCAAGGTATCGCACGCCCTTGATGTCGTCCCAGGTGCCGCAGAACAGGATCCCCGCACCCCGCGGCGCATCGCTCGCGGGCGCTTCCTCGATGAAGCGTGCCGACACTCCGTGCGCGATGATGTCGATCTCGCCCGGTGCCTTCCAGCCGTGCGCCAGTGCAAACTCCCGATCGCCTGCGTTCAGCACGATCAGCCGGTCGGCAAGGCGCGCGGCCATCGCCACTTGCGACAACCGCGCGGCCGGGTGCCACCAGCGACGCAGCCACCCCTTTCGGATGAATCCCGCCTCCGCATCCTCGAGCAGGCGTCGGTAGTTCAGGTGTTCCAGGCCGTGCGACCGGCTCACGATGGCGGTGGGGCGATCCGGGGCCAGCGCGTTGCGCAGGCCAATGATCGATCCTTCCGCGCTGGCGACATCGATCACGTCGTATGGCCCGCGCTCCCGTTCGCGGCGCGCGATGGCTCGCGCCGCCACGACTGGTCCGAGCGCCCAGCGCAACTTGCCCCATGGCGGCCAGGCGCCAAGGCCGGGCTGCAGCATCACGTCGCACGTGTGGCCCAGCGCTTCGAGCTCCTCGTGCAGCTTGTAGTACACCTTCGCAGAGCCGAGGCGCGGGTCGGCGGGATAGTCCCCGACGAGCAGGATCCGGAGTGGCGAGGTCATGCCCGTCCCTCACCGCCGTCCATGAGCGCCTGCACCGTGCGCGACATGCTGAAGCGCGCATCGTACAGCGTGCGCCCCGCGGCGCCCAGCGCACGGCGCGCCGCCTCGCTGGTGAGCAACGACTCCGCAGTTGCGGCGAGTGCCGATGCCGCAGCCGAATCCGCGAGCGCGAGCGCGCGCTGCTCGCCCCAGACACGCTCGGTGGCGGCGCCACGATTGCTCACCACGGCCACGCCGTTCGCCAGCGCGGCCATCAGCGTCGTGCGACGCCCGCTCGCCCCATCCTTGTACGGCTGCACCACGAGGTCGCATGCCTGCAGCGACACCGACACCCGCTCGGGAGCCTGCCGCCCTGTCGCGCTGATGCGCTGCGCATGCGCCGGGAGCTGCGCGCGAAGCGCTGCAGCGAGGCGGTCGCTGCCATCGCCCATGAACAGGAAGTGTACGGTCGCGTGCGCGTCCAGCAGCCTCCGGGCCGCCTCGGCAACCAGCGGAGCCACGAGCGCTCCGTAGGTGCCGAAGTGCCCGATGAGGACTGCGTCCCGTGCGTCACCGATCGCCGCGCGCCGGGCTGCGTCCACCGCTGGCGCATCGTCCACGCGCGGGATGGCCGAGGGAATTGGCAGCCAGGTGAAGGCCAGCCCGCGCGGGGCGTAGGGACGCAGGCGTCGCGCCCATGACTCGGCGGACACGTACGCGACGCGTGCGCCCGCCATCAGCTCATGCGCCATCCACCGATTGACCAACGCGAGCAGGTTTCGATGCGGCGGCCATGCCTCGAATGGGTAGAATGCCTCATGGAACATCACCCGCACGTCGTCGTGATGGGCCTCGGCGCGCCGTCGCACCCAGCGACAGAAGCCGACGTTCATTCCGCGCCGCCCAAATGACTGCGGGACGTACTGCACAATCAAGTGTCGCGGCGATGGCATGGTGCCCAGCGCGTCGTCCAGCGCCTGCAGCGCACCGCGGTCGAACACTCCCGGCAGCCGATGCACCGTTACGCCCGTCGGCGCACCCTCACCTGCGCTCGTCTCCGGAGCCCAGACATGCACCTCCCGGCCTTGCGCATGCAGGGCGGATGCGACCGCGGCGGTGTAGTCCGCCACGCCCCCGCGCTGCGGCGGGTACTCGCCCGTGACCAGATGCAGCGGCGCCGTCATGCCCACTCCACGTTCGACGCCTGTGACAGCAGGTGCTCGATGACGTCGAGGTGCCGCTCGCGCGACATCTCCTGCGCCACCTGCCATGCTCGCAGCCGGAACGCCTGCAGCGCGCCGCGTTCCGCAACGGCCGCCGCGATCGCGGCCCCCAGCGCACGCGCCCCGCCTGCCGCAGGCACGAGCCAGCCGTTGTGCCCGTCGCGCAGCCACTCACCAATCCCGCCGACATCGAATGCGACCGCCGGAACGCCGAACGCGCCGGCCTCGAGCCCGACCAGGCCGAATGGCTCTGGCCACACGCTCGGCACGGCGATCAGCGCCGCTTGCTGGTATTGCGCGTCGCGCGAGCGCTCGTCGAGCCAGCCCGTGAACTCTGCCTCCACCCCGACGCGCTCCGCGAGGGCGGACCAATCGGCGCGCTGCGGGCCATCACCCACGAACGTCGCGGAGATGCGGACGCCAGTGGTGTCCTGCGCATGTGCAATGGCGCGAACCAGCGCGTCGCCGCCCTTGTGCGCGGTCATCCGGCCGACGAACAGCACGCGAAACGGATCGGGCGTCACCCCCGCGTGCGGCGTCCCCCCCGCGGTGGCGAACAACCGGGCGACGGTGAGCCGTTGCTCCGGCACGCCGTTCCCGGCATACTCGCGCCGCATGTGCTCGCTCGCCACGACGACGGCCGCGTACCGGGCAAACAGGCCCTGCTGTGCCCGAGCCCATGCATACTGCTCGCTCAGCGCCCCAACGCTCCAGCTTCCGCAGTGCCGCGGCAGGTACAGCGCCGCGCACCCAATGCCGAACCGGCGGACGCACGCGACCATCGACGGGAACTTGTGCACCTTCTCGCCGCCGATGCACGTGCCGAAGTAGCCGTGCATCATCTTCACGACGGGCACCCTTGCGGCAAGCGCCTCGTCCACGCGGAGGGCGCTCATGTTGTGCGAGAAGCAGGCGTCAGGCTTCCACGCCAGCGCGTCCCGCACGGCGGAATCCCCGCCTGTCGCCACGCAGAAGTGGGGCGCCGCGCTCCCCGCCGGCGACGTCGCGCCCTCCCGCATCGGGTCCACGTGCAGGAACGCGACCTCGTGCCCGCGCCCTCGCAAGGCGTGGATGACGGCCTGCAGGTAGACCTGCACGCCGCCGCCGTCCCCGATGCCGTCGTTCGCGAACAGGATGCGCATGGATCAGGTCGGCACCAGCCGCACGCACTCGCCTTCCATCGACCACGGGTCGATGCCGGTGCGCAGCCCCTCGACGCGCAGGCCCTGCGCGGCCAGCTCGGCCTCGAGGTCGCCACGCGTCATGCCGTACGACGCCCACGCCGCCGGGTGCAGTTCCATGAACACCACGCCAGCCGGGCGCATGGCCGCCAACGTCCGGCGCGCGCCGCGCAGCACCGAGAGCTCCGCACCCTCGACATCGATCTTGACCAGGCGCGGCGTCACGCCGGAGGCCGCGCACACGGCGTCCACGGTCGTGGTCGGCACGCGCGTCACCGCCCCGGGCGACGCGGCTTGCCCGTGCATGATGTGGTTCGTGCCCTGGAAGCCGTCGCTTGCGAACGCCACCTCGCCTTCTGCATCGCTCACGGCCACCGGGCGGCATTCCACGACCGCGGAAACGTGGTTCAGCGCGACGTGCTGCTGCAGTGCCGTGAAGGCGCCCGGCGCCGGCTCGAAGGAGATCACGCGCCCGCCGGGCCGCACCCACTGCGCGAACAGCAGCGTGTACGCACCCACATTGGCGCCAATGTCCAGCGCCACGTCACCGGGCCTGAGTGCGCCGCGAAATGCCTCGTACTCGATGGGATTCCAGCTCATCAGCCGGTACTGCGGTGCCACGCGGACCACTTCGCCGTGCGGCAGCGTGCTCACCAGCGCGCCGCTTCCCCCGCCAAGCATGCCGTGGTATGCCGCGCGAAGTACGCGGCGCAACGCCCCATTCCCGACAACGCGCGAGACCATAACACCAAGGCGCTCGAGCACCGTGGTCTTGCGATAGGCCGAGCTGCCGGCGCGCGCCGGCGCGCCGCGATCGCCAGTCGGGGTCATGCCGCCCGCCATTGGGATTTCACGCGCCTCCAGTGCCCGACGACGGGTGAATGGCATGCCGCACCGCGGCAATCACCGCGCTCGTGGCCGACCGCGGCGTGAGCAGGCGACGCCACGTCCGGTGCGGGCGACCGTGCTCGGCGTGGATCATCGCGTCCCATCGCTCGTAGAAGATCCTGGCGTTGCGCAGGCCGATCGCCTGGCGCCGCTCCGACGGTGTCTGCGAGTAGGTGGTGCTGAGCAGGTGGCGGTAGGCGCCGTCGCGCTCGTAACCATGCGTCGCGATTCGCCACCCGGCCTGCCGGATCCGGTAGCACAGGTCGGCTTCATCCCATTCCGTCGGACGGAAGACCTCGTCCATTGGCCCCACCGCGTCCAGGCAGGCGCGTCGCACGACCCATGGCCGCATGACCGCGTCCACCTCGTACAGGCGCACCCAGTTCCAGGGGGCCGGGCCGATTGTGCTCTGCAGGCGCCGCCAGTCCACGGAATCTTCCCATGTCAGCACCGGCGCATCTACCGCGGACACCAGCAGCCCGCGGCTCAGGCTCATCAGCCCGATGTCCGGATACGCCCCGAATGTGCGCAACAGCTCCGGCACGAACCACGATGCCTGCAGGAACATGTCGTCGTGCCAGCTCATGATCAGCGGCGCACGCGCCTCGCGGAATCCACGATTGGTGCACATCAGCTCGTGCACGTTGTCCTCGTGCAGGACACGCAGCGCCGGCCCGCTCCACCCGTCGCCGGCAAGCTGCGCCAGGTACTCGGCCGTGCCGTCCGTGCACCCGTCCTCGACCACCAGCAGTTCTACTGGCGCGTCCGCCGCGAACCGCTGCCAGCATTCGAGGCACTTCTGCAGCACCGCGCGGTTGTTGTGCGTCGCGATGATGACCGAGAGCTGCGGCGCGCGCGTCGTGATTGGCGTCATGGAATCCGGGCGTAGGCCTGGAGGTGAAGGGCAAGCGGGGTGTGGACACCACCGGGAAGCGCACGCGTCGTGGTGTAGAAGCTGCGCCGGGCGCCGTTCATCAGCAGGCGGCGCAGCGTGCCGCCGTGCCCGTGCGGGACGAGCTCCGGCGCGGCAACCGTCACGCGGACGTCGGTGAACCCGGCGCGCTCGAGCGCCAGGCGAAGCGATCGCGGCGTGAAGTGGTTCACATGCACGAGGTTGTCCGCAACCGTCGCGCGATACCCGCGCACGAGCCGCGCACGCAGGACTTCCTTCCGCAGCTGCGCCGGGCCGTGCGGCACCTTCACGGCGACCCACCCGCCCGGTGCCAGCACGCGCGCGATCCCGGCCACCACGGGCACCGGGTCGGGAATGTGCTCGAGCACGTCGATCAGCGTTGCGGCGTCGAACCGCCGCCCTCGCTCGGCCAGGTCGTGCGCGTCCAGCTGGTGCACCGGACGACCGGTCGCCCGCCGGGCAAACGCCGAGGTCTGCGGATTCAGCTCGATGCCCTCCGCGTCCCACCCTTCGGCGAGCGCCAGCCGGATCAGGCGGCCGACGTGCGCGCCGACGTCGAGCAGCGTCCGCCGGCCCGGCGGCAGTCGCCGAGCCAGTGCGCCGAGCACGGTGCGGAAGATCAGGTCCTTGTAGTCACTCGCGAACTCCTGCGCCATCCAGTCACCGGACCAGCGCTGGTCGTACATGCGCGCGAAGTACTGCGGCAGTACGGGGAGCGCCGCAGGCTGCCCGAAGCCACAGCGCGCGCAGCGCATCAGCGCGACACGCTGGCCCGTGTACGCGGCGAGCTCGGGATCCTGGTCGCGAAAGGCGCTATGGTCGAAGATCGCCTCATGCACGCGCACGAGGCGATCGCCCCCGCACACCCAGCACTGGCCCAGCGGCGAGAAACGCGGCACGTCGCCCATGTCAGGCCACCTCCTGCATGGCGCGCACGATGGCCGCACTCATGTCGTCCCAGGTCCACGCCCGCAAGGCTGCGCTGCATTCTTCCGCCTTGCGCCGCCACGCCTCGCGGTCGGCGTACCACACCGCCATCGCCGCGTGAACCCCGCCGGGATCCCGCAGGTCGTTCACCTGCAGTCCCTCGAGCCCGCGCAGCCGCTCGGAGACGCCGGCCTCTGCGCTGGTGATTGCGGGCAGCCCGCAGCACACCGCCTCGTGCACGGCCAGTCCGTAGGCCTCGTACCGCGACGGCGCGACGACCGCGTCGCAGGCCCACAGGTGCCCTCGCACGTCCTGCGTGAACCCGATGAACCGGATGACGTCCGCGAGCCCTTCACGGCGGGCGCGCGCCTGCCACTCGGGAAGCTCCTGCCCCGCGCCCATGACCACGAGGCGCGCGTGCCAGGTTCGCTCGCGCGCCGCCAGCCGCCACGCCTCGAACACGAGGTCGAATCCCTTGCGCCGATCCCCGAGCGCCCCGACGAACGCAACAGCAGGCGTGTCGTCCCGCCAGCCGAGCTGTGCGCGTGCCTCGCGCCGCTCTGCGGCGGTCGGCGGCCGGTGCACCGCCGGATCGGTTCCGTAGTACACCGTCCGGACGCGCGAGTCGGGCACGCCTACCCGCTGCACGACGTCCGCGCGCGTGCGCTCCGAGTTCACGATCACCAGGCGCGCTGCACGAAGTGCGACGCGTTCATCTTGCACGAACCGCCGGTGCGCCCATGTCCGCACCACGCGCCGGGAGCCACCCTCGGCGGACGCAGGCGCGTGCGCCGCATGCACGTAGTGCACCCAGTTCGTGTCGGTGCTGATGCAGTTGCCGCCATTCACAACCTGGCGCCCGCCACGCGCGGTGATCACGCGCCCCCACCGCTGTCCGGCACGGGCGAGCAGCGGTGCGCCCAGCAGGTAGGAACCCAGTGGCTTGGGCACGCGATGCATCACCACGCCGGGCATCTCCAGCAGTGCGGCATCCGCGCGGTGCGCGACCAGGTGCACCTCCTCGCCGCGCGCCGCGAGGTGCCGCGCGAGCGCCAGGTTCGCCACGTCCATGCCGCCCGTGCGCACGAAGTCGCCGGTCACGAGGGCATACGCCGTCATGCCCCGCTCCACCGGCGCCAGGCATCGCGCCAGGCCAGCGTTCGCGCGGCGGCGTACACGCACGCGCTCAGCAGCCAGAACTCCATCCCCGTTTGCGACAGGAACACCGGGTACGAGAACGTCCACGCCACCGCGCCGATCGAATACCCCAGGATCACCGTGGACCAGAGCGACAACGATGCGTCGCCGCTCGCCCGCCAGCGCGCCACCCGGAATGTCGTCCACAAGGTCACCAGCAGCGCGCCGACATAGGTCAGCACCAGTGGGATCCCGCCGTCCAGGATCCACCCGGTCCACTGGATCTCCGCCCACAGGCTCTTGGACGGATCGGACTTGTCGCCGAAGTAGGCGTTCATCATCCCCCACCGCCCCATGCCCGCACCAAGCGGATACTCGGGCAGCAGCGTGTTGAACGCCTCGTTGAGGAACTGGCCGCGGTTGCGCGCGTACACCTGCGTCGGCGTGCCCTGCGCGAGCGACCCGACGCGCTGCTCCACGCTCTCGCGCGCTAGCGACACCGCGCTGCGGAAGCTGACCACGGCCAGCAGCGCGAGCACGATGGCGAACGAGCCAAGGCGCCGGAAGTCGCGCCGCGCCCCGAGCACGGCGCTCACGCCGATCACGCTGATGCCGGTCATCACCAGCAGGGCGCGCACCTGCGCCAGGTACAGGCACATCAGGCCGAGCAGGATGCTGGCAATCGCAGTCCACGCGAGCTTCCGGCTGCGCGCCGTCAGGAACACGCCGAGCCCCAGCACCACGGCGTACAGGCCCGACGAAGCCGCGCCCCCTGGCACGTCCGTCAGCCCCATGGGCCGCAGCACGCGCAGCCCGGTATTCGTCGTGATCATCAGGCCGTCCAGGTAGCCGCGTCCCATCCCGATGATCACCGGCGAGATCGGTGGGTCGAACCGGCCGGGAAAGTAGACCTGCAGCACGCCGAGACTCGCGCCCACCGTGTGGTAGGCCCACAGGGTCAACAGCAGCACCTGCAGGTGCCGCGCGCCGACTTGCAGCCTCGGCACCCAGAACAGCGGCGACAGCACGGCCACGTACAGCATCAGCTGCGCCGTCGCGGCGAGCAGTGAGTTCGACGTCGGATGGAAGACGTTCACGGCCAGCACCGCAATCGCCGCCAGCGCGGCAGGCCGCGCAGGGTGTGCTCCACCGGAGCCCCGCACGACGAGCAGGTACGCCAGCCCCACGCCGAACGAAGCCACGCGCAGCAGCGTGCGCAGTGATCCCAGCGGGCTGATTACGGCGAGCTGGCACGCGATCTCCAGCCCCAGGAAGGTGTACAGCCAGAAGGCCGCCGTGCGCTCTTCCGCAAGTTGCGCAGTCGCCGTCGCGGGCGCCGCCGTCGCCACCGCAGTCACGCTGCGCCTCCACGCTGCGCCACGTCCGCGAGCACGCGGTGCAGCTGCGCGAGCCGGTCCGTCGGGTCGCACAAGGCGCGCGCCCGTTCTGGGCCGAGCGCGCCGAGCGCGCGCCGCGCCGACGCATCGGCGATCAGCGTGCGCAGCGCATCTGCGTAAAGCCGGGGATTGCCCTTGGGCACGAGGACGCCACCCGCGCCGCCCGCCAGGATCTCCGATGGGCCACCCATGTCCGTGGCCACCACCGGAAGCCCCGCGTACAGCGCCTCGATGATCGCCACGCCGAATGCCTCAGGCTGGGTGTTCGGCTGGCAGAGGACGTCGGCGTTGCGCAGGATCACGGGCACGTCGTTTCGCTCGCCCAGGAAGCGCACGCGCTTCCGGATGCCGCGCGATGTCGCCAGCGTCCGCAGCTGCGACTCGTACAGCCGCTCGAGCGCACGCTGCGCGCCGCCCACGATCCAGCACTCCCATCCCGGAACGTCGCCCAGGAAGCCGAGTGCATGCAGCAGCAATGCGTGCCCCTTGAGCCGCTCCATCCGCCCCACCTGCACCAGCACGACGGTTTCCGGCGCAGCACCAAGCTCCCGCCGGATCGAACTGCGATCCGCGTCACCTGACGGCGGTGCCACCGGGCAGTGCACCAGCTCGCGCCGCGCGCGCGCGAACACCGACGCCGCTGCACGCCCCGTGAACTCGCTGTTGTAGATCACCACGTCCGGCGTGCGCAGGCGCGCCCACCGCTCGGTCCAGTGCTTGCCGCGCACCGCATCGTGCAGCCAGAACGCGACAGGCAACCCCGCGCTGCGAGCCGTCCCTGCGAAGAGTGCGTACGGCCACGCCGAGTGGCAGACCACGATGTCTGGCTTCAGGTCGGCCAGCAGCGCGCGAAGTGCCCGTCGCGCGCGCCAGATCGACCTCGGATGCCGCACGCGCACGTCGCCCAGCAGGTGCACCGGAGTGCCGCACGCGCGCAGCTCGCTCGCCAGCCGGCCGTCAAAGCAGAGCGCGAAGTGCGGCTCCATCTCGGCGCAACGCGCCCGCTCGCGCGCCAGCACGACCAGCGTGGATTCCACGCCGCCGTACAGGTTGCCGCTGTACACGTGGAGCACCTTCATGGGCAGGCCCGCTCCCCGTTGGCCAGCTGTTCGTAGATCGGGATCAGCGCCGCCGAGACGCGACGCCGATCGAAGCGCGCCTCCGCCGTGCGGCGCGCCGCCGCGCCGAGCGAAGCCCGCAGGTTCGCGTTGCCGATCAGGCGTTCCAGCGCGCGCGACAGCCCGGCGGCGTCGCCCGGCACGTGCGCCAGCGCGTTCACGCCGTCATCCACAATCTCCGCGGCCCCGCCACCGGCGCTCGCCACCACCGCGCGGGCGCACGCCATCCCCTCGGCGATCACCAGCCCGAACGGCTCCGCAACCGTCGTGGCATGCACGACGACATCAAGGGCGCGCATGGCATCGGCGGGCGCAGCCACGAACCCCGTGAAGCCGACGCGATCGGCAATGCCCAGCTCGCGCGCCAGTTCGCGCAGGGAGTCCGGCGCGAACTCGCTCCCGCGCGTCTCGTACACAGGGCCGCCAACGACGTACGCACGCCACGACGCATCCCTCGGCAACTGCGCCAGCGCCCGCAGGAATACGTCGTGCCCCTTGAACCGGCCAAAGGTGGCCACGAGCCCGATGCGGACCGCGCCGGTCGGCGCGGCGTCGAGCCCGGCAAGCGCGTCGAGGTCCGCCGCCGGCCCGTCGGGCGCGAACTCGTCCACGTTCACGCCGTTGTACACCACCCGCACCGGCAGCCGATCCCCGAACACCCGACGCGCATCGTCGCCGACGCTGGAGGACACCGCGATTGCCATCCGCGCACGCGGCGCCAGCCGACGCAGCGCCCGCGCCATCACGCGGCGCATGGAGGTGTAATCGTGCAGGTGCCACACGATCGGGACATCCGGCACGCTGCGCGCGCTGAGTACGTGCATCTTCAAGCCGTTCGAGTGCACGAGATCCGGGCACGCCTCGCGCACGACGTCGCGCAGGGCGCGCTCATATGACCGCGCCGCAATCACGGCGCGCGCGCCGCGCGCGCCAAGCGCCACCAGGTCGAGCACGCTGCCGCTTGCGGCCGCGTCACCGACCGACGCGAGTGCCCGGGGAAAGGGCAGCACCACCACCTCGACGCCAAGCGCGCGCGCACGGACGGCCACCGGACCGTCACCCGGTGACACCAGGAGCAACGACCATTCCGGTCGCGCCACCCGGATCCCCTCCAGCACGTCCAGCAGGCAGCGCTCCGCGCCGCCCATCTGCGCACTTGTCGTCAGGTAGGCAATCCGCACGCGCGTCAGGAGGTCACCCGGCGCATCCCGCGCAGCGGAGTGGCGCTCCATGCCGCAGGGCACACCGATGAAAACGAATGTTTGTGCCGGATCGTGCGCACCGCTGGTGCCTGGGAAGGGAGGGTCGGCTGCATCTCGGCCCGATCCTAGAGATATAATGTCCACTCCCGTCAACGGCCAATACACCTCTCGCCGCTGTCGTACGCCCCGACCTTCCTTATCTTGCCTGCATGCGACGCGGCCTCACCCACACCCCCCCCACGAGCATCCTGCGCGCGGCGCTGCTCGTGGCCTGCGTCGGGCTGGCGCTGGGAGACGTCGCACGCGTCGGCGCGCAGCAACCGACGACGACGCCGGCAGCGACGTCACCGCACCTGGATTCCCTCCGCCGCGCGTGGCGCGTCCCGCCGCCCCCCGTCCAGCTCATCACCACTGCCGCGTTCCTCGGCGCGCCCGGCAGCAGCCTTGGCAACCCGTCGGCCACCGGCACCGGCACCGGTGACTACTTCGTCGGCGCCGGCTTCCAGGGACGCACGCGCTATACGCACGACGCGGACGGCGGCTTCGGCTTCGGCTTCGGCCTCGGTGATCCCGAGCAGGGCGTGGGGCTCGAGACCGTCGTCACGTCGTTCTCCTCGGTGCGCCATCCGCCGTTCTCGATCGGCGGCATCAGCGCGAAGCTGCACCGGCGCTTCGACAACAATCAGGTGCTTGTGGCGGCCGGCTACGAAAACCTCGCCTCATGGGGCGCGCTCTCCGATGGCGGGCGCAGCATCTACGCCGAGGTCGGCCGGATCTTCCTGCTGCGGGAATCTGCCGAGTCGCCGTTCAGCATCCTGAGCGCCTCGGTGGGCCTCGGCGACGGACGCTTCCGCTCGGAGCAGGACGTCAAGGACAAGCGCGAGACGATTGGCGTCTTCGGTGGCCTCGGGTTGCGCATCACGCCACAAGTCGCGCTGTCCAGCGAATGGACGGGACAGAACCTGAACGCCGGCTTCATGCTCACGCCGCTGCCAGGTCGCGGCATCGTCGCCACCGTGGGAATGGCGGACCTCACGCACCACTCGGGTGACGGCGCCCGCTTCATCATGAGCCTGGGGTTCGGCCTGAGCACGCGGCAGGATCGCCGCATCCTGTCGGAGGAGGACCGCAATGCCATCTTCAAGCAGCCGTAACGCGCGCCTCGCGCTCGCGCTCATCGCCCTCGTCCCCGCGGCCGCGCGCGCGCAGAAGGGCAACGAGTCCGACGTCTCCGGGGTTCCGGTGACGACCAGCAACGTCGTCAGTTCGGTCTTCTCACCGACGCTCGGCGGGGCCATCCGCGTGCTCACCTTCATCACGCCGCAGGTGGCCCGCGACTACCAGCAGACCACGGCTCGGCTGTCGGCCCAGCTCGGCTCGCAGGTGTACACCGGCGCAGGCGGCTACCGCCCGCCCGCGGCCACGCAGAACCTGCTCTATGAGTTGATGTCCGGCGGGTCCGCGAGCAACGCTGCCGGCGCGCGCCTCGTCCAGGCACTCACCGCCGGCAACGCGTCACCGGACGCGGTCGCCAACGCACAGCAGCTCGCGCTCTCCCTGCGCGGGATCCTGTCCCGCGGGGCATCCGTGGACCCGCGCTACTTCAACACCCTCGCCGCCACGCAGCTCGCCAACGCCTCGGCGTCCTTCAATGCGTTCATTGACGCGAGCGGCGAAGGGCTCCTCTCGTCGCCTCCGCCCGAGGTGCAGGCCATCCACGCGGTGCTGGCAACGCTCACCGGACGCTGAACGGTCGAGCACCGTGCAGCGGCGCGCCTTGAGGCGCGCCGCTTTCTTGTTCCGGTCAGGGATGGCGGGCCAGCGCGACGACCAACCCCACCGTCTGCAGCAGCGTGAGCGCCGTCTGCCACGTCAGCCACGACGCCTGCTTCTCCGGCACCACGATGCGATCACCGGATTGCAGCAGCAGCCCGAGGATCGGCGCGCCGGTCTGCATCTGCTGCTGCGCGTCGAGCACGATCACCTGGTCGTTGCGGATCAACCGCACGCGCTCGGCGTCCGCATTCGGCGCCATCCCGCCCGCCTGGCTGAGCGCGTCGAACACCGTCTGCGACGCGTCCGCCTGGTAGAGCCCGGGCCGCTGTACCGCGCCGATCACGCTCACGCGGAATTGCAACGAGACGACCACCACGCCGTTCGTCGTGAGTGCCGCATACCGCTGGCGCAGGTCGGTCCGCACGTCGCCCAGCGTCTTGCCGCCGACATGCACCTCGCCGAGCAGGGGCACGACTGCGGCGCCCGAGGGCTCCACCGGATAGTCGCCTGAATACTGCTGGTCGGGCCACAGCTTCAGTCGCAGCACGTCGCCGGGCCGCACGATCACGTCGGTCACGGCGTGCGGCTCGGCCGCCGCGTTCTGGGCGCGCGCGGGCGCCGCAAAGAGAAGGGCAAGCAACGTGATGACGCCGGCGCGAAGCATTCGTGTCATGGGATCAGGGGCTTGGGAATCGCCACCAACATAGCACGCTGGTCGCCGCGCTGGCGATGATGCGTCTGGCCAGGCGCCGACAGCCACAGGTCGCCCGACGCGAGCCCCGCCGCTTCCCACAGGGCGTGCGTGCGCCGCGGCGGCTCGTCCATGGGCTCGTCCGTGAGCCGGAACGTGCCCCAGTGAATGGGCAGCATTGCCGGCGGCGGCGCTTCCGGCCATGCGCGTCGCACGGCCTCGTACGCCTGCACGGCGTCGTCGGGGTTCATGTGCACGCGCTGCATGAACCAACGCGGCTCGTACGCGCCAACGGGAATCAGCGCCACGTCGAACGGCCCATGCCGCCGCGAGATCTCCCCGAACTCGGGGTGCAGCGCGGTATCGCCGGCGAAGTAGGCGCGCCACCCGTTCGCCGTCACCGTCCATCCGCACCAGAGCGTGCGCCCCCGGTCGTTGAGCCCGCGCGCGCTGAAATGGCGCGCGGGCACGCACGACGCCTGCACGCCGCCGGCGGACTCGGTGTCCCACCAGTCCAGCTCGCTCACGTCGCGCGCACCCCATCGCTGCAGCAGGGGGCGAACCCCGAGCGGCGCAAACCACACGGCGTCCGGATGCCGCGCGGCAAGCCGCTGCACCGTGGCGCGATCCAGGTGGTCGTAGTGATTGTGCGAGATCAGCACGACATGGATCGGCGGCAGCGCATCCAGTGATACGCCGGGGGGCGACAGTCGCGCCGGCCCGGCCCACGACACCGGGCTCGCCCGCTGGCTCCACATGGGATCCGTCAGCACGTTCACGCCGCCCAGTTGCAGCAGCACCGTCGAGTGCCCCACCCAGGTCGTCGTCAGCGTGTCGCGCCCGGCCGCCGGCGTCGCGAATGCGGATGGCACCGCCGCCACCGGTTGCGATCCGTCGGACGTCCGCGCGCGTCGCGCCTCTTCCGAGAATCGCCACCGGAGCACGTCGCCGAACGAATGCGGGCCATCGTCGTCTCCCCACGGATTCCGGAAGCCGCCGCCTGGCGCATGATGCGACGGGCGCGTCATGGGCGTGGCCCCACTGTCGCCGGCCAAGCCCCGGGCGCATTCTTTCCAATGCCCGCCGCGTGCCGCGGCGCCGTCACCCGACGCACTTCCCTGCCCCCATGGCCATCCACGCCCCCGAATTTCCCGCCGACCTCGACTGGATTCACGCTGGTCCTCCCTCACCCACGCTCGCGTCCCTCCGCGGCCGCATCGTCATCCTCGACTTCTGGACCTACGGCTGAATCAACTGCATCCACATCCTTCCGCAGTTGCGGAAGCTCGAGGAAAGATACGCCGGCGCGGTTGAAGTCATCGGTGTCCACAGCGGCAAGTACATCACGGAGCGCATTACCGACCGCGTCCGCGACGCGTCGCTCCGCCTGGACATTCGCCATCCCATCGTCAATGACCGCCAGTTTCGCACCTGGCGCGCGTACACTGTTTCCGCCTGGCCAACTATCGTCGTCATCAATCCGCTCGGCCACGTCGTCGGTTCGCACGCCGGCGAATTCACCGCCGAGATGGTCCAGGCGTTCCTGGACGACCTTGTGGCCCGCCACGATGCTGATGGGACCCTCGTGCGGAGCCCTTCCGCCTACGCTGCACAGCCCCCGACGCAGGCCCCCGGCATCCTCCGCTATCCGGGCGGCGTCGCGTGGGACGGATCGCGCATGGCCATCGCCGATTCCGGCCATGACCGCATCCTCTTTGCCTCGCTGACGCCCGACCGTCAGGCCGCGACGGTCACGCGCATCGTCGGCGGTACGCGCGGCATGCGCGACGGAGACGATCCGCAGTTTCACTCCCCGCAGGGCGTGCGCTTTCACGACGGCGAGCTTCTCGTCGCCGACGCCGGCAATCACGCCATCCGGGCCGTCTCCCCGGGCACGGGCCGCACGCGCACGCTCGCCGGCACCGGTGCGCAGGTTCGCACGACGCACGACCTCCAGCAGGGCGCCCTCTCGTCCCCGTGGGACCTCGACGTCGTCGGCGATACGATCTTCGTGGCCATGGCCGGCATTCACCAGGTGTGGACGTTGCCTCGCCGCGGCGGTCAGTGCGTGCCATTCAGTGGGTCCCGCCGCGAGGACATCGCGGACGGACCGCACGCCGACGCCGCGCTCGCGCAGCCCATGGGCATCGCGGCAGCCATCGACGTGCTCTACTTCGTGGACGCGGAGTCCAGCGCCGTGCGTCGCCTCGAACCCGCGCCTGACGGCGGCGTGCGCACCATCGTCGGGACGGGGCTCTTCGACTTCGGCGACGAGGACGGCACTGGCGATGACGTCCGGCTCCAGCATCCGCAAGGAGTCGCCGTCGCCGACGACGGTCGCCTGCTCATCTCCGACACATATAATGATGCGCTGAAATGGGTCGATCCGCGGATGCGGACCGTGAACACGCTCGCCCGCGGGCTCAACGAGCCGGGCGGGCTCTGCCTGCTGGACGGACTGGCGCTTGTCGCCGACACGAACGCGCATCGCATTGCCGTTGCTCGGCTTGCAGACGGCACGGTATCCGCCCTTGCCCTCTCTGTGGCCCCCGCCAGCGACCTTTGCTAGATTGAATGGTTACGCGTCCCGGGGTCATGTCGGGGCGTTCCCCTTCCCCTCCCGTCCCTGGGACGGGTCGCTTTTCCTGAACACACGGAGCTTGGAATGCCGGGATTCGGCGCACTGGCTGCACGCTGGTGGATCCCCATCCTGTTCATCATCATCGCGGGCCATCTGACGAACGTCAGTGTCACGCTGTTCCTGCATCGCGCGCAGACGCATCGCGGTGTCCGCCTGCATTATCTGGCGGCGCTGCCCATGCGCATCTGGCTCTGGCTGACCACCGCCATCGTCACCAAGGAGTGGGTCGCCTGCCATCGCAAGCACCATGCGTTCGCGGACCGTGAGGGCGATCCGCACAGCCCCGTCATCGAGGGCCTGCGGAACATCATCCTCAAGGGTGCCTTCTACTATCGTCGCGCCGTGCGCCAGCCCGGCATGCTCGAGAAGTACGGCCGCGGCACGCCCAACGACTGGATCGAGCGTCACCTGCTGTCGCCCCTGAACTGGGTCGGCATCCTGATCATGCTCGGCATCGACATCTACCTGTTCGGGTTCCTGGTCGGGCCGATCGTGTGGGCCGTGCAGATGATGTGGATCCCGTTCTGGGCCGCCGGCATCGTCAACGGCGTCGGACACGCCCTCGGCTACCGCAACTTCGACGTCAAGGATGAGAGCCGGAATATCACGCCCATTGCCATCTGGCTCGCGGGTGAGGAACTCCACAACAACCACCACGCCGATCCCAAGTCCGCCAAGTTCAAGGCCAAGTGGTATGAGTTCGACATCGGCTGGATGTACATCCGCATGTTGCAGCTCCTTGGCCTCGCCAAGGTGGACTACGCTCGCGAGCAGTAGGCGGTTGGTCGTCCCATGGCAGAACTCACGTGTGTGCACTGTGGCGAACGGAAGCCCGGTTTCGACCGGGCCCCGTTCCCGGGTCCCATCGGTGCGCGGATAGTGGCCGAGGTGTGTCAGGACTGTTGGGCGCAGTGGCTGCGACAGCAGACCATGCTCATCAATCACTACGGCCTGAATGTCATGGATCCGCAGGCGCGCACGTTCCTCACGAAGAACATGCAGGCCTTCCTCTTCAAGACGGGCAGCGGTGAGGACGTGGACACGAGCAAGAAAGGCACGATCGAGTGGTGACGCGCTAACCATCGCGCACGACGGTTGACGGTCGTGGCGCACAACGGTATATACCGACGCACGCACAGCACACGACAAGGGCCCCGCAATCGCGGGGCCCTTGACTTTAGTGCCGATTTGCTACTAATTCGCGCGTGATGCGCGACCGATCTACCACAACCGCACGACCCGCCGCGCGCCAGACGACCGTCTCGGTCGACGTTGTCCTCCTCACTCCGCAGTCCAGTGCCCTCACCGTGCTGCTCGCCAAGTCTGGCGACCCACGCGCGCGTGAGCGGTGGGCATTGCCGTGGGACGCAACGCGCGGCGAGGAAGCCCTGGCTGACGCCGCGCTGCGCATCGCGCGGGGCGTGCTCGGCACCGCCCCTGCGGCGCTCGAGCAGATCGCCGCGTTCGGCGACAGCCGCCGGCATCCTGGCGACGCCGAGCTCTCCGTCGGATATGTTGGCCTCGTCCCGCAGGACGGCCAGCTCCGCGGCACCCAGGACGTGGCCTGGTTCCCGCTGGCCGAGCTGCCGGCGGTGCAGCCGCGGCATCGCGAGATCATCGAGGCCGCATTCGAGGCCGTGCGGCTGCGCGTGGACCAGTCGCCCCTCGCCTTCCGGCTTCTCCCGCCGACGTTCACGCTGAGCGAGCTGCAGCAGGTGTACGAGCTGCTGCTCGGGCGTCGCCTGCACAAGGCGAGCTTCCGGCGCGCATTGCAGGCCGCGTTCCTGGTGGAACCGACCGATGAATGGCGCAGCGAGGGGCGCGGCCGCCCGGCGCAGCTCTTCCGGTATGCCCCGCGCAAGCGCCGCGATGCGCGGCGCGGCGTCCGTTTCGACCTGCTGGGCGGGTAGGCGACGCGGGATCAGCCGTCGTGCGGCGCGATTTCACCCTTGCAAAACGGGTGATTTAGTAGCAATGTGTATTTAACGACAAAACCTGCCTCCATGCTCGCCTTCCTGGATGCCCTGTGCGCCGCGCTCGTGCGCCGCGACCGCGACGAGATCCGTCGGTTGCTGCGGCATCCGCTTGCCCACGCGTTGCCGCGCCCCGTCCGCGAGGAGGGCACGCGCATTGCGCGCCAGGGACCGGCGGGACACTTGGCGCCCGTGCAGTCGCTGCGGTTCTACCACCAGACCATGCAGCTCCTCGCGACGCCCACCCACGGGGCGGCGCCGGCACCAACCAGCGCGCCGACGCAGCCCAGGTAGCACGCCACTGGAACGCAAGACGACTGCCAGCCGAAATCGGCCAGCAGTCGTCCGGTATCCTTCTGTGGCGCAGTTGCAGCAGGCACTGGCGCTCGACGGACGGGAACCTTAGGTGAGCCCCGCGGTCCTGCGCAGTTGTCGCTGTCTCGCTGTTGCCGATTCCCGCCGTTTCGGTCCTGCGCCGCGGTCGGTCCTGCGCCGTCCCTGTGGTCCGTCGTTCAGACTTTCGTGACGTCGGCCGCCTGCGGGCCCTTCTGCCCCTGCACGATCTCGAACTCGACCTTGTCTCCCTCAGCCAGCGTCTTGAATCCAGTGCCCTGGATGGCGCTGTAGTGCACGAATACGTCCGGCCCCCCCTCACGAGAAATGAAGCCAAACCCCTTCGCGTCGTTGAACCACTTCACGGTGCCGGTGATGCGAGCCATGGAACCTTGCTCCGAAAAGGAAGTGCTGTTGCGGCCGTACCATCTGACCAGCAGCAGGAACTATGCCGCGCCTGCCGCCGGTCCCGCCACGTAGCGCGCCACGCGTCCGCATTCGCGGCAGCGCAGGGTGACCTGGGTGCGGGGCGGGGCTGGATGCACGCCAGGGGTTCGTTCGATCTTGCCCGCGCACGACGGGCAACTCAGGGGCTCCCCGCTCCGGTCGCTGGCGATCAGGTGCAGGGCTTGGGCCGGATTGAAGGTCGCCGGTCTCGGCTTGCGCATGGATCCTCCGATGGCGCTGCAGGGATCGTTCGCGTGCGCTGCCGCTCCACGATCCCGATTCATGAGGGGAGCATCTCGCGGGACCTGGAATGCGAGGCGCCCATGGAGCCGGACCACGGCGGCAGGCACATCGCCTCACGGTGCGCAACCGGACGTGTGTCGGATCCCTTGGGCATACGCATCTGCATCGGTAACCGCTGATCGCGTCCGCTGCGCCATTTGTGCTTTCTTAACGACGCGCGCCGCCAAGAGGTGTACCTCCGGCGGCGCCAATTAGTTCCCGTTCCCTGCGCGATCGCGCGCTATTCCCACCCGTGCGGGCGGCGCCAGACTCGTCGTCCCACGCGCCACGGCCGACGGTCCGAGAATTCGCCACCTCCCGAAAACTCCGCGTCGTCGCCGATCGATTCCACCATGTCGTTCGCCTTTGCGGAAGCTTCATCCGCCCAGTGCACGATCTCCGCCTCTGCTGTCATCGGTTGCACCGGGCTGCCGAACTCCAGCGCGCCGTGGTGCGACAGCAGCATGTGCTGCAGCTCGAGCAGTTGCCCTTCGCTGCAGGGCGGCGTGGCCTGCGCGCGTACCCGCTCGGTGAGCATCAGGCACCCCAGCACCACGTGGCCCAGCAGGTTGCCGCTCGAGGTGTACGCGAACCCCCCCTTGTCGATCGTGTACGCCTCGACCTTGCCGATGTCATGCAGCAGCGCGCCGGCCACCACGAGGTCCGTGTTCACCTGCATCACGCGCCCCGCCGACTTCGCGATCGCCGTGACCTCGACGATGTGCTTGAGCAGTCCCCCCACCTTCGCGTGATGGCCCGACACCGATCCCGGCGTGCGCTCGAAGCGCATGCGGAACACGTCGTCGCGGAAGAACAGGTCGAGCACGCGCGCGACCGGCGCCGAGCTGATGTCGCCCCGCGTGCGATCGATCCAGTCCCAGAGCTTTTCCGGATCCTCGGCAATGCGCTCGACAAAGTCGTCGGCGTTCACCTGGTCGTCCGGGATCACCCGCAGCGGGCTCGTGAGCTGGATCTGGCGCTTGCCGCGGTACACGCCGACGTCGCCGATCACCTGCACCACGCGCCCGCGCTCCGCCCCCTCGATCCAGTGCAGCTTGTCCGCCCACACCGGCGCGGACTCCAGGCGGCCGGTGGCGTTCCCGAGCGTCAGCACGACGAACGGGTCGCCCGACGCCTGCTTCCGCTCCGTGCGCGCCAGCACGAGCAGCTCGTGCTGCACGCGGGCGCCCGGCTCGAGTCGCGTGAGGTCCAGTGGCGGCATGTCGCCCCCTATTCCATGGCGCGCCGCTGGCGCGCGCCCATGCTACGTGACATAGACGATCTCGCCGTCCGCATCGATGCCCAGCTCGTGCACCGCACCGCAGATGCCGCACGTCTTGGACGCCAGCCACTCCACGCCCATGGACGTCCGCGCCTCGGCGTCAGCCGGCTTGACCGCCAGCTTCTTGTAGTTGTACTCGCCGCACACCTCACAGGCGTGCGCACGCGCGATGCGCTCGGCGCGCTCCCGGGTGATCTTCGCCACTCACTTCTCCGGCGCCGCCGGCGCCTTCTGCAGGAGCTGCTGCACCGACGCCACCGCGCTGAGCACACCGCTCGCTTCCGCCGGCAGGAACAGCGTCGTTCCCTTGCCCTCGGCCAGCCGCGGCAGCGCCTCCAGGTACTTGAGCCCCAGCAGGTACGTCGCCGCCTGCCCATCGGGGAGCGCGGTGGCAATGCGCCGGATCGCCTCTGCTTCCGCCTCCGCCATGGCCAGGCGCGCCTCGGCCAGGCCCTGTGCGCGGAGCACCGCAGCCGCTTTCTCGCCTTCCGCCTTCTGCGTCTGCGACTCGCGCGAGCCCTCCGCCTCCAGGATCTGCGCGCGCTTGCTCGCCTCGGCGTTCGTCACGGCGGCGCGGCGCTCGCGTTCGGCACGCATCTGCAGCTCCATGGACTGCTGGATGTCGCGCGGCGGCTCGATGGCCTGCAGTTCCACGCGCGTGACATCCACGCCCCAGCCGATCGATGCCTCCTCGATCACCTCGCGCATGCGCTTGTTGATCTGGTCGCGGCTCGCCAGCGTCTGGTCCAGCTCCATCTCGCCCACGATGTTGCGCAGCGTCGTGCGCGTCAGCGTCTCGAGCGCGTACGGCAGGTTCTGCACGGCGTACGTCGCCTTCTGCGGGTCGGCAATGCGATAGTACAGCACCGCATCGATGTCGATGGTCACGTTGTCCTTCGTGATCACCGGCTGGCTGGGGAAGTTCAGCACCTGCTCGCGCAGGTCGATGCGCGGCGTGGACCGCGATGCGATGCGCTTCTGCCCGCTGACGTCAGACTCGAGGTAGCGCACGTCGATCGCGCGTGGACGCTCGATGAACGGGATCAGGATGTTGAACCCGGACCGCGCCAGCCGGTGGAAGCGGCCCAGGCGCTCGACCACCATGACCTCGGCCTGCCCGACGATCTTGAAGGATTTCGCCGCGATCATGACCAGCACAACGGCCACGATGAGGAAGATCGGTCCCAGCATCAGGTCTCCAGAGGGGGGGCGTTCCCCGGAACGTACGTCGCCTTCAGGACCTGAGCAACGACGATGCGCCGTGCGTGTCCAGCCAGTCGGCCACCGCGGCGAACACGCGGTCGCGCCCGTAATCCACGGTGATCACGTGCCCACCATCGGAAATCCACTCCAGGCGCTTGTCGGCCGGCCCCAGCGCCGCGAACGCCTGCTCGGCCACGCGCTCCGCCACCCGGTTGTCCTGCCGGGACTGGATGATGAGCGTCGGCGCCACGATCCGCGGCAGCACGGCCCGCGCGCCGTCGGCGACCTCGCGGAGCGTGCGCAGTCCCGCCGGCGTGAACACGCCGTAGGCCCGGCTCTCCGTCGCCGCGCGCGGGTCGCGCACCGAGCGGGAATCTTCCGCCGAGAAGTAGGGCAGCAGCGGCCCCAGCAGCCACCCCAGGTGCGATACGATGCGAATGGGCAGCGGAAGGTCCAGGTATGGCGCGAGCAGGACGAGCGCCGGCACGTCGCGCTCACTTGCCGTCTCGATGGCCGAGAGCGCCCCGCCCATCGAGAGGCCGACGATCGCCACCCAGCGATGTTCGGCACGCAGCGCCTCATGCGCGCGATGCACCGCGTCACGCAAGGCCCTCGACGAAACATGCCGGAACTCGCGGATGGATGTCCCGTGCGCGGGGAGGCGGGGTGCGGCAACCGCGAACCCGCGCGCGTGCAGGTACGCGCCCAGTCCGCGCAGCGTCTGCGGCGTATCGCCGGCCCCGTGCACGAGCAGCACGGCGGGAGCGCCGGGGCGCGGAAGCGCGAATCCCTCCGCGCCCGCAAGTTCGCCGTCCGCATTGCGCGGCCGGTCACGATCCGCTCCCTCGACGTGGCGCACGTACCACGTGCGCCACGCGAGGAGTCCAGCCGCCACCAGGCCAGCGCCGAGCAGCAGCGGAACGGGCACGATGGCGGTCAGCGCCCCGTCGCCGCGCGGCGGGCGTCGCCGAGCGCGGCCGTCGCCGCGTCAATGTGCGCCGAGAGGTCGGCCAGCTCGCGCGCCGTGCGCGCCTCGTCCTTGTCGCGGATCGCCTCATTCACGGACGGGAACACCATGTTGGCGTAGCCGTTGTCACGGTCGGCCACATACAGCAGGTTGCGGAACCACTCGCGCCCCTGCAGGCCGTTCGGGCGCGTGAAGGAACGCTCGACGCGCATCAGCGCCGCGTTCGTCTGGACGAGCACGTCGTGCGCCGGCGACGCCGCGAGCACGGAATCGCGCGTCGCGTTGAACGCGGTCGCTGCCGCCTCGAGCCGGTCGATCGCCTGCGCCACCTGCGCCGTGGACGTATTCCAGTGACGGGCCTGCATCTCCTTGTCCATCGCCGGCAGGTACGTCTTCATCGTCTGCGCCAGCTCGACGTAGTCGTACGGCAGGATGTCCGCATTCGCGATGCGCAGCACCATTGCGGCGCCGATGCTCCCCGCCGCCGCATGGTACTTGAACCCCGGATCGCCGAACTTCGACATCCAGTTGAAGTCGTCATACTGCGAGTGGTACACGCCGCCCGGGCCGCCAAAGCTCCACTCCGCGATCGGCACGCCCAGGTGATTGTAGAAGCCGGCAAAGTCGGAGCCGCCGCCCGGATCTCCCATTGCGGGCTCGGCGCCCGCCGGGGTCCGCGTCGCCAGGCGCCACTGGTCGTAGACGCTTCCCTTGCCGTTCGGATCGGGCACTTCGCGCGCCACGTCGCGCAGCGTCGGGCGGAGCGACGGCGCGCCGCCCCCGCCGAATCGCACGCCCTGTGCGGCGACATCCTGGTTGAAGTAGGCCGCGCCGCCCTTCAGCAGGCGCAGCGAGTCGTCCTCGACGTACTCCGTCGACCCGATCAGCCCCCACTCCTCGGCGTCCCACGTCGCGAACACGATCGTGCGGCGCGGCCGCTTCCCTTCCTTGAGCTGCTCGGCCACCGCGCGCGCCGCCTCCAGCACGCTCACCGTGCCGCTGACGTTGTCCGCGGTACCCGGCGTCCATGCATCGCGATGCCCGCCGATGATCACGAACTCGTCCGGGAACTCCGTGCCCCGGACAATCCCGAACGTGTCGAAGATCTTCTTGAATCCGTTCCTCGCGCGGTCATCCTGGACGGCAAGGCGCGCGCGCACCGGCCCGGGGCCGACATGGTACCGGAACGGAAGCCCGCCCTGCCACGCCTGCGGGATCTCGGCGCCGCGCAGGTCGCGCAGCAGCTCGCTCGCATTGCCGTACCCGATCGGGACGACGGGAATGTGCGGTACGTCCATCTGGTCGGCCGGGATGCGCTTTGCACCCGGGGTGCTGGGGTAGCCCGGGGTGGACGGATCGCCATCCACGTTCATGACGCTCCCACGCTGCACGCCGCCGGGCGGGCGCATCGGGCCATCGGGATAGACATCGCCACGCACGTAGCCATCATCCTGCGGATCGCTGTAGATGAGCAGGGCAATTGCGCCGTGCTTCTCCGCCTCGCGCGCCTTGATGCCGCGGAAGCTGCGGCCGTAGCGCGCAACCACGATCTTTCCCTTCACGGACACGCCCATCGAGTCGAGCTCGGCGTAGTCCTCGATCAATCCATAGTTGACGTAGACCACGTCTCCGGTCACGTCCCCCACCCCGCTGTAGCCGTTCACGGTCGGGTACTGCGGCAGCGCCGACGCTGGATCGCCCTTCACGGGCGGCTCGGCCAGCGGCAGCTCCTTTGCGCCCCTGTCCACGCGCCAGAGGTGCACCGAGGTCGGGATCGGCATCCACACGTCATAGGTGCGGACGTCGGTGTCCAGGCCCCACTGCTTCATCAGGGACACGACGTAGTCACGCGTGCGCGCCTGCGCCGGCGTGCCGGAGACGTGCGTCTCCTTGCTCAGCGCGCGGGACCATGCCTCCGCGCTTGCCGGAGTCGTACGCGCAATGGCATCGGCTTCCAGCGCGCGCTCCCGCTGCGCGCCGGTGCTGGTGTAACCGGGGAGCTGCTGGGCCGCGGCAGCAGAGGCCAGCGCCACGGACAGGCAGAGGGAAAGTCGAAGGGACACGGGCAATCTCGTCAGGATGGGGACGACTCGAATTAATCGCTGGATCCGCCCCATGCAATGCCCGCACGCGCGCCGGCCCGGCACCGGTCGGCGTCGTCGGTGAATTGCCCGGCACGCGCGGGCCCGGCGTCAGAAGAAGATCACGCCACCACTGCCGGAGCTCCCGAACCGCGGGTTGACGACGTTGTTGAACACCGAGCCGAAGGTGTAGCTCAACCCGAAGAAGGCATACCAGCGATATCCAGTGAGCAACTGACGCTGCTGCAGCAGCACGTCCGACTCCGACGCTGCGCCCTTGGCCAGGTACACCTGGTCGTGCACGATGCTGTAATTGCCGGAGAGATTCAGGTTGAGCCCGCGCAGCACCCGCAGCGACACTCCCCCGCTGACCGCCGCGCTGTGCTTCGCACCGTCGTTGATGTAGCTGCTGCCGTCCGCGCCGACGTTGATCGTCCCCCACGCTTCCTGGCGCGCATAGGCCACCGAGAGCGTCTGCACCGGCAGCGTTTCCGAAGTCTTGAGGAAGATCGTCGTGTCGTTGTAGGCGAAGGCGTCGAACCCGAGCCCGTAGAGCACGCGAAGCTGGCGGCGCGTGGATTCGGCGTACGGAAAGAGATCGTACTCGACCGCCGGTGTCACCCGCAGGTATCGTTTCTCGTTCAGGTATGTGGACGACGTCAGCGAGCCGCGGAGCCCCGCGGACCAGTGGTCCGAGATGGCGCGCACCACGAGGCCGCTCGCCCCGAAGGACCGCGAGATGTTCTCGATCGTCGTTCCCGAGTCGTCGATCACGAACCGCGACTGGCTGTAGCTCTCGCTCAGGGCCAGGTTGGCCTTCCATGCGTTCGTCGTTCGCGACGCACTGAGCTGGCCGTACAGCGAGGAGAACCGCGTGCGCTCCTCCGCCTGCAGGTTCCCGTTCAGGCTCGTCGTGAATACCCACGCATGCCAGGGGTCGGACGTCGGCGTTGTCTGCGCCGGGGCGCCGGCCGTCGCGGGCACCGACACTTGCACCCGGGCGGCGAGCCCCGTGTGCGCAAGGTAGCGCACCAGCCCGAGGCTCAGCGTGTGGCCGAGGTCGCGCCGCAGGTCGTCGCTGGTCGCGTCCGGCCGCGTCGAGAACGCCAGCGTGTCCACCAGCTGCGCGAACCGGGCCCCGCCCAGGAACGTCAGCGTGAAGCGCGTGCCCCCGGAGCCGGTTGTCTCTGGAGACACCAGCACGTCCACGTCCGCATCGGCCCGATCGCGCACCCAGTCCACGTACGCAATGCTGGTTCTCAGGTAGTCGAGGTCGCACAGGTACGTGCAATCCAGGTACACCGTCAGAGCATGCGGCCTCTCAGCACGCCTCGGGGCCGATGGGCCCTGGCTACGCGCAATGCCGGGGATCACTGCCAGCGCGAGGGCCAGCAGCGTCGACAACGCACGTCGTGTCATCTTCAGTCTCCGTGCTGCGTGAGCGTGCGCGCGGGCGGGTGGGGGCACCTCGGCGCGAGGAGGGATTCGCTCGGAACCGCGTCGTGCGAAGCCAGTATGCCACGCCAGTATCGGCGCGCCAGTACAAGGGCGCCGAATTGCCGAAACCTCATCCCCTGCTCACGCGGCCTTCATCGGTTTTTCATGTTCGCGCGGCGATGCGCACGTCGCTCACTTGACCTGGCGCCTGGCGGCGAGCGCCGTCGCGATCGCGACACTCAGTGCCAGGAACGCCAGCACGATCGGTGCCGTGCCATCCGGCAGCGCGGGACCGCGCGTGTCACGTCCATAGACCCGCCACATCCAGGCCTGGGTCCACGATCCCCACGATTCGTGCATGGCGGACGCAAATGCGGAATCGACCGGCAGCGAAGAGCGCCAGAACTGCCCGAACCGCTCGCGACCCATGTCGTGGATCACGTCCGAGATGAACGATCCCTGGTTCGGGCCGACGATCCCGTAGTTGAACATCGCCCACCACGCCCACTCCGGACGCTCACGATTGCCCACCGTCGCTGAGTCCCAGGCGGCGTCACCGTTCTGCACAGGGGGGTGTGTTACCGCTGTTTCGCACGCCGTCGTGTCACCGCCCATGCAACGGATCGCGTTGTCTGGCATGTATTGCCGAACGATCCACGCCTGCTGCTCGTGCGGTGTGACCTGCCAGAGGGTGAATGGCAACGGGGTGCTGGAATGGAATGGAGCCGATCGCCCGTCCCACGCGGCTGAATGCGCAAGCTGCCACCCCGTGGCCCGCAGCCACCCCGCCACGTGCGGCCCCGGCATGCCGAATGTCCCGACGAGTGCGCACGGGCTCAGCAGCGCGGCCGCCGTCTGGCTGGACGTGAGATCGCCGATGCGGGCCCGCTGCCACGTCGGCGCCTTCGCGTTCCAGATCGAGACGCCAATGCGGGCGACTATGAGGCATCGGCCGTGCGTTGCCTCGCCCGGCAGGAAGGTGACGGATGAGACCCACTGGCCGGCGGGAAGCACTGGAAGGCCGTTGAATGCGCGAAGGGAATCGAAGACGAGTGCGACGGTCACGGGGTGATGCCCCCCGGCACCGAGCCTGCTCCACTGTCCACGAGTCGCGGCCGCGAATTTCGTGGCAATGGAATCGGGGATGGCAGTGCTGTGCACGACCTCGAGCTCATGGTCGCTCGTCGACGTGGCTGCGCCCGCCCGCATGATGGAGTCGCGCAGCGCCAGCAGCCGCAGCTTCGTGTTGTCCGATCGGATGCGCGCACCGGCATCCGGGCTTCCGGCCCGCACCGTCCGACCATCGGTGAGTTGCACCATGCCGCCGAAGTGCATGTGCGCGACCACATCCTCGTCACGCGCGGGCAGTTTCCACGCCGCGATCGCCGCGCACGCCAGGCACGCGATCACGACCCACCGCGACATCGTCAGCGCCATCGCGAGCTCCGGAGCGAGAGGGCACCGCACACCCCGACACAGAACAGCGCGCCGACCGCGGTCGACAAGCGGAGCGTCGCATCCTGTTCGCGCGCCTGGATTACCAGGGTGTGCCATGTGGCGAGCACCGAATCTGTCGAGATCCCTGCCGCAGCCTGCACCACGGCAGCGGGGTCGTCGGCCGCGGCCTGCATCCGCGCAAAGGCTCCCGGTCCCCCAATGCTCATTGCGAGCCGCAGCACGTCCCGGCCTTCACCGCCCAACAAGGGCGTCAGCGCGTCGGTCGGCAGCGTGGCCAGCACGGAGTTGCACGCGCTGTCCAGCCGAGCCGCCACGCAGCCAGCCGCATCTCGCTGGAGCCCAGGCGTCCACTGCCCGCGCATCCGCTCCACCAGGAACCGCCGATCCTGCGCATCGTACCAGTTGGCCAGCGGCGCATCGCGCCCCACCAGTCCGAGCGCGCGGCCGCACGCCGAGACGTCGCCGTCCAGGCAGGCGCGCGCGATCGATGATTGCGAGAGCACCAGGTCGATGTGCGCATTCCGCCACGCGTCAGTGCCCGGCAAGTCGAGTGGGATGTCACGGCCAGCCCAGCGCTGCACCGCGGGCCCGAACGCGCTCATCAGGCGTCGCGCACTCCGCTCCTCCAGGTCCCGCGCGACGGCGTCGACGTCCGCCACCTGCTGCTGAGCACCCGTCAGCCGCCCGGTCGAGTCCACATCCATCACCTCGACCACCGGCGGCGTGCCCGGTTTGTTGGCGCGCGCAACGCGCCGCACCGCGATGGTGCGCGCGGCCGCCGCCACCCCGGCTGCCCCCATGCGAGACGCTATCACGCGTGTCGCGCGGGCTGCCGCAGATCGTGCCAGCGCGCGATCAGCGGAATCCACGAGGATGGTGAACGCCCCCTCCACGATCGTGTCGCGCGGGATGGCGCCACGGCGCGCGGAGTCCTGCCGCGCGGCAAGTGCCGCCAGCGCGGCCTGCGTGCGCTGCAACCGCTCGATGCGCGCCCGGTACGCGGCAGGATCCTGTCCGCGCAGCGTGCGGGCACCGGCCGTGGCGAGCACCACGAGCAGCGACAGGCAGGTGGCTAGGCGCCGCGCATCACACATCGATCAGCATCCAGCGGCCCGTGAACACCGACAGCAAGCCAGGGCTCACGAACACAAATCGGCCTACGTGGTCCAGGATGCCGACGTCAAGCCCGGCGCTGTCCGTCAGGATCTCGGCGACGACCAGCACCGCGATGAGCCCGAGGACCGCCGCGGCCGCCCGGCTTGTCGCCGAGGACGCCGCGAAGAACAGCGCGAACGCCACCAGCGCCGCCAGCGCGAAGCGGATCGTCAGGGCGACAGGATAGCCGTGCAAGCCATCTGGCAGTGCATGCGTGGATGTCACGAGCACCGCGGACACGCCAAGCGCAATCACCGGCGGGATCAGGCACACTACGCCGGCGCCGAAGCGAAGCAGCACGTATCGCCACCGCTCGATCGGCAGCGAGAGCGCATACACGTGGCGGCCACGATAGTCGGATGACCACGCCGACATCGCGACGAGCAAGCCGAGGACGCCGGCAAGGAAGCCGTAGGCGGCACCCCACCCCTGCATGGCGTCAATGAAGGCCCGCGGCGACACGGCGTCGCGGGCGGAAGCGAACGAGAACATCGGCACCGCAAACGCCCCCACGACGCCTGCCAGCACGGCGATGCGCGCCCACTTCCATTGTGTCTTCAGGATCATCCGGAACATCTGCGCTCCCTCCCCGTCAGCCGTTGTCGCGGAACGACCGCAGCATTTCCACGAATCCATCCTCGAGGTCCAGGTCCACCACGTCCGTCACCGTGGCGCCGACGCCCTCCAGGAACTCGCGCATGCCCGGCGCCCACCCGCGCACGAGCCATTGCTCCCCCACGCCCGGCACGTCCTTGCGCGTCAGCAGGGTGAATGGCGCGCCATCCAGCGCGGACGGGGCATCGCGCACCAGCAGCCGCTTGATGCCGTTCTTGAAGTCTTCCATCGGCATCTCCGCTACCAGCCGGCCACGATCCAGCACGCCCACCCAGTCGCAGATCCGCTCGAGTTCATGGACCAGGTGGCTCGAGATAAGCACCGTCGCCCGGCGCTCCGACACGTACTCCAGCACCGCCTCGAGCACGTCGCGGCGCACCACGGGATCCAGCCCGTCTGTCGGCTCGTCCAGCACGAGCAGCTCCGGCTGCTGCGCCAGCGCGAGCAGCATCATGAGCTTCCCGGTCTCGCCCTTCGAGAGTGCCCCGACGCGCGCGTCACCGCGCAACCGGAATTGCTGCTGCAGCGTCGTGGCCCACGCGGCATCCCACCGCCGGTGAAACGCGGCATGCAACTCCATCGACTCCGCCACGCTCAGCGTCGGGTCCAGGTGCGGGCGCTCCGGCACGTATCCGGTGCGCGCCAGGACATCCACGTACTCCCCGGGCATGGCGCGCCCGAGGATCCGGATCGTGCCGCCCTGTGGACGAAGCAGCCCGAGGAGCAGTCGCAGCGTCGTCGTCTTCCCGGCGCCGTTCGGGCCCAGGAAGCCATAGATCGCCCCCTCGGGCACGTGCAGCGACAGGTCCGCGAGCGCGAACGACTTCCCCGGCTGGTACCGCAGCCCCTGCGTCTCGACCGCCAGCGTCATCGGCTGCCTCCGTTGAGCTCATGATCCAGCGCGTCGCGCACGTCATCCGGCGTCAGCCCCAGGCGCCCCGCGTCGCGCAGCAGCGTGCGCACCAGGCGCCGCGCGGCGCCGCGCCGCTCCCGCGCGCGGACATCCCGCGCTACGTCCTGCACGAAGGTGCCGGCCCCGTGTCGCGTGACCACAAACCCGTCCGCCTCCAGCGCCCGATATGCCTGCACGACGGTCGCTGGATTGACGCGCAGCTCCGCGGCCAGCTGCCGGACCGACGGCAGCGCGTCGCCGTCGCGCAGCGTGCCTGCGGCGATCGCCAGCCGCACGCGGTCGGCGATCTGCGCATACAGCGGAACCGGGCTTCGAGGATCGAGGTGGTCGAACATCGGCGGGAAAGTGTATCGTTGTTCTGATACACTATAACTCTTGCCCCGGCCCGTCAATACCGGATTCCCGCGCTCCCCCGGGACTGCGCGAAGGGGCGAGCCGTGGTGGCTCGCCCCTTCATATGATGCGGACGCGGCTTCTCCAATCCCGCCGCGCCGGGGTCATCAGGCCGCGATCGTCAGCGCTTCCACGTGCAGGTTCTTCGCGAAGCACCATTCGTTGCACGCGAATCGCCGCGCGCAGCCGAGGCAGTCGCGCCGGATCTTCTCCGGGTACCGCGCGCGGTCCACCTGGGTGTAGCCGCACGCGTCGAAGAACTTCGGCTGCAGCGTGAGCGCGAACACGTCATAGATGCCGCGCTTCACGGCGAGCCGCTCCACCGCATCCACGATCGCGCGCCCGATGCCCTGCCCGTGCGCTGCCCGCGAGACCGCGATCGCCGCCACCTCGGCCACCGACGGCGAGTATTCCTTCAGTGCGCCACAGCCGAGCAGTTCCCCGTGGCCGTCCACCGCAACGATGTAGTCGTCGATGGACAGCGCAATCATCTCCGGAGACCGGCGCAGCATCAGCATCTCGTCGGCGAACTGGTTGTTCAGCCGCGAGATGGCCTCCGCTTCATGTGCGCGCGCCGGCCGGATCCGGATGTCCGGGCTCACTGCAGGACTTTCTCCAGGATGGCCAGGCCGTCCGCCAGCTCTTCCCGCGTCGTCACCAGCGGCGGCAGCAGGCGCAGCGTGTACTCGCCGGCGGTGCAGATCAGCAGCCCCGCGGTGAGCGCCTCGGCCACGACGTGCGACGCGACGCCCGTGACGTCCATGCCCCACATGAAGCCGACGCCCCGGATGCTGCGCACGCTCCCCGTGCGCTGCGCGATGCCCTGCAGCTGCTCGCCGAACCACGCACCCGCGTCGCGCACGTGCGCGAGCAGCGCGGGATCGGACAGCCGCTCCACGACGTACGACGCGACCGACGACACGAACGGGCCCGCGCCGAATGTCGTGCCATGGTCCCCCGGCTTGATCGACGACGCCACGTCCTCGGTCACCAGCACGGCGCCCATCGGGAGCCCACCCGCCAGCGGCTTGGCCAGCGTCAGGATGTCCGGCTCCACCCCTGCCTGCTCGTAGGCGAAGAGCGTGCCCGTGCGCCCCAGGCCGCACTGGATCTCGTCGAAGATCAGCAGCGCGCCCTTCTCGCGCGTGAGCGCGCGGAGCTCGCGCAGGAACCCGTGGTCCAGCACCCGCACGCCGCCCTCACCCTGCACCGGCTCGACGATCACCGCGGCGGCCGTGTCGGGATTGAGCGCGTTCGCAATGTCCTCGATGTCGCGCTCGACGATCGTGATGCCACCCGCCAGCGGGCGGAATGGAATCCGGTACGACGGCCGGTCCGTGGACGCGAGCGTGCCGAACAGCCGCCCGTGGAACGCGCCGCGAAGCGACACGATCTCATGCTTCGCGTCGCCGGCGCGTCGCGCCCAGCGCCGCGCGAACTTGAACGCCGCCTCGTTCGCCTCGCCGCCCGAATTGCAGAAGAAGACCTTGTCCGCGAACGAGTGCTCCACGAGCTTCGCGGCAAGCTGCGCCCCGGGCGCCGTCCAGTAGAGGTTCGACGTATGGATGAGCCCGTCGGACGCGGCATGCAGCGCGCTGCGCAGCCCCGCGTCGGAATAGCCCAGTGCGTTCACGGCGATCCCGCTCACGAAATCCAGGTAGCGGTTGCCTTCGGCGTCAAACAGGTACACGCCTTCGCCGCGCACCAGCTCCATCTCCGGCCGCTTGTACGTGCCCAGGACGGCGTCGTGGGACACCGGTGCACTCGTCGTCATGCTGCTGCACTCCCGCGTGTCAGTGTGGTCCCGCGCGACCGGTTGGTGATCGCCGCCAGGTCGCTGATCCGCACCGTCGCCACGCCGCCCTTCACGGCGGTGATTCCGGCACGGAGCTTTGCTGCCATCCCGCCCACGGCGGTTCCCCGCGCGATCAGCGCTTCCGCCGCCGCAATGTCCAGCGTCGGCACCACCTGGTCGCCGTCGAGCACGCCCGGCACATCGGACACGAGCAGCAGTTCCTCCGCCTCGAGCGCCACGGCGATTGCCGCGGCGGCATCGTCGCCGTTCACGTTCAGTGTTGCGCCCAGCTCCAGCCCCACGTTGCGGCTCACCGGCGAGATCACGGGCAGGTAGCCGCCGTCCAGCAGGTGCCAGACCAGCGAGGCATTGATGCGCTGCGGCTCGCCGACGTGGCCCAGGCGCTCCGCGTCCGTCGGCGTCGCCGCGATCAGCGACGCATCCTCGCCGGAAATGCCCACCGCGCGCACGCCCTCGCGCACGAGCATCGCCACCAGGCGCTTGTTCGCGCTGCCCGAGAGCGCCATGCGCACGAGCTCCATGTCACGCGCTGTCGTCACGCGCTTGCCATCCACGAACTGCGCCGTCAACCCGAAGGCCTTCTGCAGGGCCGTCACTTCGTCGCCGCCGCCGTGCACCAGCACCAGCGAGCGGTTGAGCGCATCCCACGCCTCGGCGATCGTCTGCGCCAGCGCCGGGTCCCCCTGCGGGCGGCCGCCGACCTTGATGACACGCGTCATAGCGGCAACCCCGCGGTCTCGTCGAGCCCGAGCATCACGTTCGCGTTCTGCACCGCCTGGCCGGCGGCGCCCTTCACCAGGTTGTCGATCGCCGACAGGATGAGCAGCATCGGCCGGCGCGTTCCTGCCAGCGGCTGCACGTTGATCTGCACGACGTTGCGGTATGCGACGTCCCGCAGCGTCGGGGGCGCGGACACGAGCTCGATGAACGGCTCGTTCGCGTACCGCGCACGCCAGGGCGCCATCAGGTCGTCCAGCGGCGCGCGCAGTTCCACGGTGATGGACGACAGGATGCCGCGCGCGACCGGCAGCAGGTGCGGCGTGAACACCAGGTCCACCGGCGCTTCCATGGAGGCCAGCGTGGCGCGCATCTCGTTCAGGTGGCGGTGCGTGTTCCCGACGCCGTACGCGCGATAGTCCTCCGTCACCTCGCCGAACAGCATCTCGCGCTTGGGCGAATTCCCCGCCCCGGTCACGCCGCTCGCCGAGTTCGCGATCACCGCGCTGCCCGGGGCGAGCAGGTCCGCCTCGATCAGCGGCGCCAGCGCCATCAGGATGGACGTCGGGTAGCAGCCGGGATTCGCGACCACGTGCGCCCCGCGCACCCGGTCGCGCATCAGCTCGGTGAGCCCATACGGGATCCCCTCGCACCCATTGCCCGGACGCAGGTCGGTGGACAGGTCCACCACGCGCGCGCCCGCGTCCTGCGCCGCCGTCACCCACTGGCGCGACGCCCCGTGCGGCAGCGAGCTGAACACCAGCTCCACGTCGCCCAGCGGCGCATCCTCGGTGGCGATGAACGTGAGCGTACGCCCGCGCGCGCGTACTGATTGCCCGCGCTGCTCGTTGGCCGTGGCGAACGCGAGCGACAATGCCGGATGCCCGGCGATCAATGCGCAGAGCTCGCGGCCGGCATATCCGCTGGCCCCGAGCACCCCCACTGGAATCTTATTCACGATCAATGCATAATCATGCATGCCTGCCACGTCAACAGGGCGGCGCTCGATTCGCCGGCTCGCCGACGCCGCTCCCCCGAGATCGCACCACGCCATGTCCCAGAAAGCCCATCGCCACGCCGCGATCCTCCAGCTCATCGCCGCCAACACCGTGGCGAGCCAGGAAGACCTGCGACACCTCCTCGCCCGACGAGGCATCTCCGTCACGCAGGCGACACTCTCCCGCGACCTGCGCGAGCTCGGCGTCGTCCGCGTCCCGGGGACCGACGGCGCGCGCTACGCCCTCCCCGAGACGCTCGGCGAGGACACCGGCCTCTCCCTCGAGACCCTGCTGCCCCAGCTGTTTTCCCGCATCGACGGCGTCGGCGAGCTCATCGTCCTCCACACCCTGGCCAGCGGCGCCCAGCCCATCTCCGAGGCCATCGACGCCGAGGCGTGGCCCGAGGTGATGGGCACCATCGCCGGCGAGAATACCATCCTCGTCGTGTGCCGGTCCGCCCGCGCCCGCCAAGAGGTCACCCGCCGCCTCACCGAGCTCGCCGCCGCCGGTTGACGCGATGTGCATGGATGATTAAATATGCAGTCTGGTTGCATAAACTCGTCGATCCGGAGCATCCATGCCTCGCACTGTCGTCCTCGCCTACTCGGGCGGACTTGATACCTCGATCATCGTTCCCTGGCTGCGCGAGAACTACGACGCGCGCGTGATTTGTGTCGCCGCCAACATCGGCCAGGAGGCCGATGAGCTCTCCGGCGTGCGCGAGAAGGCCCTCGCCTCCGGCGCCGAGGAGTGCTACGTGGAAGACCTGCGGCAGGAGTTCGTCGAGGACTTCATCTTCCCGACCCTGCGCGCCGGCGCCATCTACAACCGCAAGTACCTGCTCGGTACGTCCATGGCGCGCCCGCTCATCGCCCGTCGCCAGGTCGAGGTCGCACGCCGCGTGGGCGCCGACGCCCTCGCGCACGGCTGCACCGGCAAGGGCAACGACCAGGTGCGCTTCGAGCTCACCTACGCCAGCTTTGCCCCGGACCTCCCGGTGATCGCCCCGTGGCGCGAGTGGGACATCCGCAGCCGCGAGGACGCGATCGCGTACGCAGCCGCGCGCAACATCCCGGTGGCCGCCACGAAGGAGAAGATCTACTCGCGCGACGCCAACATCTGGCACCTGTCGCACGAGGGTGGCGTGCTCGAGGATCCGAACGCCGCCCCGCCGGACGACCTCTTCATGCTGACGACCAACCCGATGCAGGCGCCTGACGCCCCGGAGGACGTCGTCATCACGTTCGAGCACGGCACCCCCGTCGCCGTCAACGGCACGCGCATGGGCGCCGTCGAGCTGCTGCTCACGCTCAACCGGATCGCCGGCCGCCATGGCGTCGGCCGCATCGACCTCGTCGAGGATCGCCTCGTCGGCATGAAGTCCCGCGGCGTGTACGAGACGCCCGGCGGCACGCTGCTGTACGCCGCCCACAGCGAGCTCGAGCAGCTCGTGCTCGACCGGCGCGCGCTCGCGGCCAAGGACCTCATCGCGCCCCGCTACGCCGACATCGTGTACGAGGGCCGCTGGTGGAGCACCGAGCGCGAGGCGTACGACGCATTCGTCAACGTCACGCAGCAGCGCATCACCGGCACCGTCACGCTCCGCCTGTTCAAGGGATCGCTCACGGTGGTCGGGCGCCAGAGCGTGCACGCGCTGTACGACGAGCGCTTCGTCACGTTCGGCGAGGACGACGTCTACCAGCAGAGCGACGCGGCGGGCTTCATCCGCCTGTTCGCCTTGCCCGCCCGCGTCCGCGCGCTCAAGGACCAGGAGCTCGCCGCGTCCGGCAACGCCGACTCGGCGGCCGCGTCCACGGCGCCGTCGCTCGCCATCGCGTGAGCGACACGCCGGGCGCCGCCTCGTCGGCCACGTCGCACAAGCTCTGGGGGGGCCGCTTCAGCAGCGGCCCCGCCGCGGAGTTCGACGCGCTGAACAATTCCATCGGCGTGGACTTCCGGCTCTGGCCGTTCGACATCACGCTCTCCAAGGCGTGGGCCATGGCCCTCTGGAACGCCGGGGTCCTGTCCCTCGAGGACAGCAAGACGCTGGAAGCGGGCCTCGACGCCGTTGCCCGTCGGTTCGCGGCGGGGGAACAGCCGTTGCCGTCCGACGAGGATGTGCACACGATGATCGACCGGCTGCTGCATGCCGAGGTGGGCGACGTGGCGTCGCGCCTGCACACGGGCCGCAGCCGCAACGACCAGGTCGCCACGGCCACGCGGCTGTGGACCATGGACGCATGTGAACGGCTCGACGCCGCGGTGCGCCAGGTGCAGACGGTCATGGTCGATCGTGCGCGCGAGGTCGAGCCGCTGCTCATGCCGGCGTACACGCACCTGCAGCGCGCCCAGCCGGTCTCCGCGGCCCACTGGCTGCTCTCGCACTTCTGGCCGCTCAACCGCGATCGTGTGCGGCTCAAGGCAGCCGCGCGCGCGGCTGCTGTGCTTCCGCTGGGCTCCGGCGCCGTGGCCGGCTGCGCGTATCCCGTTTCGCGCACGCTCATCCAGGGCACGCTCGGCTTCGACGCGATCTCGCCCAACTCCATCGACGCCGTCAGCGACCGCGACTTCATCGCGGAAGTGCTTTTCGCCGCGACGACGATGGCGACGCACCTCTCGCGACTCGCCGAAGACCTGATCATCTACGGGACTGCCGAGTTCGGCTTCGTGCAGTTCGGCGAGAGATTCTCGTCGGGATCGAGCATGATGCCGCAGAAGCGGAACCCCGACGCGCTCGAGATCGCGCGTGGATCGGCAGGGCGCATGCTCGGCAACCTCACCTCGCTCCTGGCCACGCTGAAGGGGCTGCCCACCAGCTACAACAAGGACTTGCAGGACGACAAGCGCGTGCTGTTCGACGCCGTGGATTACCTGCTGCTGGTGCTGCCCGCCGTCGGTGGGACCCTGGCTGAGATCACGTTCCGCTCGGATCGCATGGAGCAGGCGCTCTCAAGTGCGCTCATGGCGACGGACCTTGCTGACTACCTGGTGCGCCGCGGTGCAACGTTCCGCGAGGCCCATGGAGCGGTCGGCCGCCTTGTGCGCGAGGGGGAGACGCGAGGCGTCGAGCTGCACGCCCTTCCCTTCTCTGTCTTCCTCGAGGCGCATCCGCTCTTTGGCGATGACGTCCACTCAGCGCTGTCGGCGTCGCGATCGGTCGAGCATCGCGAGGTCGAAGGCGGAACGGGACCGTCGGCTGTTCGCGCGCAGATCGAGGCTGCCCAGGCCGCGCTGCGCTGATTTCGGAGACGGACATTGCAGACGGGGCGCGTTTTGGCGAACGCGCCCCGTCTGTGCATGGTGGTCTGCAGTCGCCTCAGCGGATGCCGACGCTGATCCCGATTCGATAGGTGACGAGGTTCGTTTCGCTCTCCACCGGCGAGTACGTCACCTGCCCATTGTCCCGATGGATGCTGCCCTCGCGCAGGTAGCGCGTCCGGCCGCTGCGCGTGTACCGCGCCCCGATGTCGAGCATGGTCGGGTGCTCGGTGCCACCCAGGGGAATGCGGACGCCGCCGCCATATCCCCAGGACGTCACGCCGTCGCTGTAGTTCTCCGACGAGGCGAACGCATCGCCACTGGACGTCCCGCTCACCGACGACTGCGTGAAGAAGTACGAGTACCCAACGTGCCCGTTCACGTACGGACGAATCGCACCGCTGGGAACCGCGAATTCCGGGCCGACCTGGAGCGCGAAGATGTTATTGCTCGTGTTCACGTTCACCGTCACTTCGGGGACGGTGGGGCTGAGCGGCGCCGTGCGTCCCTCGTGCCCGTAAATCAGGTAGCTGCCGTCCACGCGCAGGCGCACATATCCCGCTGCATCCAGTCGTGCGTTGAATCCGCCGCCGAAGCCGAAGCCGTTGTGCACGTATTGGGCGAACTCTCCAACCGGCTGGGCGACGATCAGGTTCGCGTCCACCCAGCCGCGCGGCGGCTGCGTGGTATCCCGCGTG
>DASZRI010000107.1:0-3273 GCA_035549215.1 Gemmatimonadaceae bacterium
TACTCGATCACCAACCTGGATACGCACGAGCACCTGGAGCGCCGCGGCGACGAGACCTTCCCCACCGCGAGCCTGATCAAGGTGCCCGTGCTCGTGACGGTGTACGACCTCGTGGACAAGGGCGAGCTGTCGCTGGACGACCCGCTCACCGTGCTGAAGATCGACAAGGTGCCGGGCTCGGGCACGCTGCAGTTCATGCACGACGGCATCCAGGTCACGGTGCACGACGCGGCGTGGCTCATGGCCACGATCAGCGACAACACGGCCACGAACCTGCTGCTCGACCGCATCATCATCCGGCGTGTGTGGGCCAAGATGGAGTCGCTGGGGCTGGTGCACACCAAGGTGCACTCCAAGACCTTCCACCGGGAATCGAGCGTCGCCATGGACAGTTCAGTGAAGTACGGGCTGGGCGTGACGACGCCCAACGAGATGGCGCGGCTGTTCGCGCTCCTCGCCGACGGCAAGGCCGTGAGCCCCAGGGCGGACTCCGCCATGCTGGACATCCTGGCGCACAACGAGGACGAGCAGCTCCTGCAGCGGTACAACGAGGATGTCGTCTCGCCGCACAAGACGGGCGCGACGGACTCGGTGCGCACCGAGTGCGCGCTGTTCGAGCTGCAGAGCCGCGTGGTCGCGTGCGTCCTGACCAGGGACAACGCCGACACGCGTTACGTGATCGACAGCGAGCCGCAGGTGACGATGGCGAACATGGGGCGCGCGATCCTGGCGGCGTGGCCGCACAAGCCGAAGCCGGCGGGACAGTAGCACATGGCGTTCATCCGCGTCCTTCCGGAGGTGGCGCAGGCCATCGCGTCCGGGCGCCCGGTGGTGGCGCTCGAGAGCTCAGTGATCGCGCAGGGGCTGCCGATTCCCGCGAACCGCGAATGCGTGGTGCGCATGACAGCCGCGGTGGCCGCGGCAGGAGCGACGTCGGCGATCACTGCGGTGGCGCGCGGGGTGCCGACGCTCGGGCTGGAGCCCGACGAACTGGAGCGCTTCCTGGCGCGTGAGCACGTGCGCAAGGTGTCGGCGCGCGACGTGCCGGCCGCCGTGGCGCAGCAGGCGGACGGCGCGACCACGGTGGCGGCCACGCTGATGCTCGCGCACGCCGCGCGCGTGCCGGTGTTCGCGACGGGCGGGATCGGCGGCGTGCATCGCGATGCGCCGTTCGACGAATCGGCGGACCTGGTCGAGCTGTCGCGCACGCCGCTCGTCGTCGTGTGCGCCGGGCCGAAGGCGATCCTGGACCTGCCCGCCACGGCCGAGCGGCTGGAAACGTTCGGCGTGCCGGTGGTCGGCTACCGGACCTCGGAGCTGCCGGGCTTCTTCACGGCGGAGAGCGGCATTCCCGTGGGCGCCACGGCGCACGAGCCGGGCGACATCGCGCGGATGTTCCGTGCGCACCTGGCCCTTGGGCGGCCGCAGGCGATGCTCGTCGTGCAGGCGCCGCCGGCGGAATTCGCGCTGCCGGCCGCGCAGGTGGAAGCGGCGGTGCAGGGGGCGCTGGCGCAGGCGCGTACGGACGGCGTCCGCGGCGCCGCGGTGACGCCGTACCTGCTGGCGGCGGTGAGTGCGGCCACGCAGGGGCGGTCGCTGGCCGCCAACCTGGCGCTGCTCGAGCAGAACGCCCGTCTGGCGGGCGAGATCGCGGCGGCGCTCGCGAACGGCTGAGCACCACCAAAATGGTGCGTCCAGAGGCAAAAATCACCGTTGAACTTCGCGGTGCTGCAGTGGTACTATAGGCATGGACGCCAGAACCGGAGGCTTTCGTCCCCATGCCATCCCCGTTCCTGAGTTCTGAGGAGTACGATGAACGTGCCCACCAGCTCTACAACGAGGGGTTGTACGACGAAGCACTGGACGTCCTGCGGGAAGGCCTGTCCCTCTATCCGAACGCCGTAGAGCTGCACATCGGGGTGGGCTACGCGCGCATGGCGCGCGAGGAGTATGCGTGGGCCCGCCGCAGCTTCGAGGAGGCGCTCGTGCTCGAGCCCGAGCACGAGGACGCGCTGGCCGGCCTGGGCGAGACGCTCCTCAAGTTCGGCCAGGAAGACGCGGCCGTCCGCTGCTTCCGCCGCATCCTGGAGCTCGGCTACAGCGATGACCTGGACCTCGTGCTGCAGGCGGGGCGCGCGCTGTTCCGCGAGGCGTCGCTGCGCGACCGCCGCCCGCTGTTCGAGGTGGCGCAGGACTTCTTCGTCGCCGCGGTGACGCAGGCGCCGGAGATGGCCGAGGCGCACGCGTGCATCGGCTATACGATGCACCGCCTGGGCGATGACCAGGGTGCCGTCGAGTCGCTGCAGGCGGCGCTCCAGTTCGATCCCGAGCACGCCGAGGCGCGCATCTACCTGGCCAACGTGCTGTACGACCGCGGCGAGTACGAGCCGGCGCTGTACCACTTCGAGCAGACCCGCCCGGAAGACCACTGGGACGAGCTGGGACTCTGGCGCGTGATCGAGCTCAAGCAGGCGGCGTACAAGCTCGGCGATGAGGATCCCGAGCTGAAGCCGTGGCGCGACCGCGTAGACGAGCTGACGGACGAGCTGGATGACATCGACGAGATGCTGATGGAGCTCGACCCCGAGGACGGCCAGGCACCGGAGCCCGACGCGGGAGCGCACAAGCAGCTCGAGATGTTCGGCGCGCTGCTCGACACGCTGCGGGCCAAGGACTCATCGGCGCACCAGGTGGTGGCGCAGGACGGACGCGCCTACATGGGCTCGTGGGAGGAGATTGTCACCGGGCTGCGCGATGCGGAAGGCGACGCAGCGACGCCGACGCTGGAGGAATACATGCGCCGCGCTGCGGTGCGGGCGCGCACGCAGCTTGGCGTCGACCTGCCGAGCCACGACGCGGAGAGCTTCCTCCGCGCGAGCGCGAACGCCGGCCTCCTGCGCATCCTGCGGTGACGTCCGCGGCCACGCGGGCCGCGCTCGTGGCGTTGTCCGCCGCGCGGCCCGCCATCGCCCGCCTCGACCGGTCGCGCGACCCGGAAGACCTGGCCGCCGACATCATCGAGGGCTGGTCCGGCGTCGAGAGCGCGCTCCGCACGCTGCTGGGCGGCTCGGAGGCCTCGGGCACGGACCTCATCCACGAGGCCAGCCAGGCCGGGCTCGTCACGCTGGCGCAGGCCAACGCCCTGGCGGCGTTCCACGCCGCGCGCGACCGCGCGCACGACACCAGCTACCGGCCCACGGACGCCGACCTCGGCGCCGCGCGCGAGGCGTTCCTCAAGCTGGAGACGGCGCTGCTCGCCACCGGCGAGCTGCC
>DASZRI010000108.1:0-5074 GCA_035549215.1 Gemmatimonadaceae bacterium
CGCGTCCGCCTGCTCCACCACGGGCGCCAGCCGCGCCAGCGCGGCGACCACGGTCTCCGCCGTCTCGCCATAGAACCGGCTCGGCGCCGCCTCGCCCCATCCTTCCACGCCGTCGCGGTCGGTGATCCGCACCCGCACCACCGCATACTCGCTGGAGCCCCCGCGCGCGATGATGAACGGGTGCCGCGTGTGGACCGTGAGTACGTCGTGGGTGAGCTTCATGCGGACGGGATCCCCGGTGCATGGCGCGCCACCCACGCCGCGCGCTGCAGGTCGCGCGCGTCGGGAAGCGCCATGAGGAAGTCGATCAGCACGTCGGCCAGGTCGTTGGCGCGCGCGTAGCGGTCGCCCGGCGCCTTGGCCAGGCACTTCATGATGATCGCCGAGAGCGCCGCGGGCACGCGCGAGTTCACCTGCTCGGGCGGCACCGGCGGCTCGTGCACCTGCTTGTAGCCGACGGAGAACGCGTCGTTCCCGTCGAACGGCGGGAAGCCCACCATCGCCTCGTACAGCACGATGCCCAGCGAGTAGATGTCGCTGCGCCCGTCGAGCAGCTTGCCCATCGCCTGCTCGGGCGACATGTAGTGCGGCGTGCCCATCGCGCGCCCCGACGCCGTCAGGCGCCCCTGGTGCCGCGCCTCCGCGATGCCGAAGTCGGTGAGCACCGCGTTCCCGTCCTCGTCGTACAGCACGTTGTCGGGCTTGATGTCCCGGTGGACGATGCCGCGGCGGTGCGCGTAGTCGAGCGCCGTCGCCACCTGCGCGATGGTGCTCGTCGCCAGCGCCGCCGGCACGCCCCGCGTCCGCCCGATGTGGTCCGACAGCGAGCCGCCCGCCAGGTACGGCATCACCGTGTAGATCACGGCGTCCACGCACCCGAAGTCGAGCACGGGGCAGACGTGCGGGTGCACGAGCTGCGACGCCGCCTGCGCCTCGCGCCGGAAGCGCTCCTTCATCTCCGCGTCCCTGGCCAGGTGCTCGTGCAGCACCTTGATCACCACGGGACGCCGCAGCTCCGCGTGCTCGGCCAGGTACACGTCCGCCATGCCGCCGCCCCCGACGCGCTGCAGCACGCGATAGCGGCTGCCCGTGGCCCGGCGCAGCGCCGTCAGGTGCTCATCGGGCTTCTGCGTGGGCGGATGCTCGAGCACGGGCAGCGGCTGCCCGCATCGCGAGCACGCCGTGGCCGACGTGCGGTTCCAGCTCCCGCAGGAGGGGCAGAACATCAGCCCCGGTGCTCCCGGTGGCGCGGCACGAACGGAATGGCGGGCAGGCGCAGGGTGTCAGGCATCGCCGCGAGGGGAAGGGGTGACCCTTCGCAAGATACCACGCGCCGGGGCGCCCTGCATCAGAGCAGGGCGCGCAGGTGCGTCACGCACGCCGGGCCGAGCCGCTCCGGGGCGTAGCCCCCTTCCAGCGCGCTCACCACGCGGCCGCCGCACCACTGCTCCGCCCGCTCCACCATCGCGCGCGTCAGCAGCGTCACGTGCTCCAGCTCGAGCGTGAACGCGCCCAGCGGATCGCCGGCCAGGGAATCGAAGCCGGCCGAGATAAGCACGAGGTCGGGCGGGAACCCGTGGGTGGCCTGGTCCACCGCGCGCAGCAGCGCATCCACGTACTCCTGCGCCGGCAGCCCGCCGGGCATCGGCACGTTCCAGATGTTCCCGTGCGGGCCGCGATCATCGGCCGCGCCGGTGCCCGGATACCACGGCCACTGGTGCATGGACACGAAGTGGATGTCCTTCGTGTCCTCCACCAGCGCCTGCGTCCCATTCCCGTGGTGCACGTCCCAGTCCACGATCAGCACGCGCTCGGCGCCGTGCCGCGCGCGCGCGTAGTGCGCCGCGAGGGCCACGTTGCCGAACAGGCAGAAGCCCATCGCGCGGTCGCGCAGCGCGTGGTGCCCCGGCGGGCGCACGGCACTGAAGCTGCGCACGGCGCGCCCGTCGAACGCCATGTCCACGCCGTCGAGCACGCATCCTGCGCCGGCCGTGGCGGCGTCCCACGAGCCCTCGCTGGCGACGGTGTCGGGATCGAGCCGGCCGCCGCCCGCGTCCACCAGCGCGCGCACGCGCGCCACGTACGCCGGGTCGTGCGCCAGGTGCAGCTCGTCCTCGGTGGCGTGGCGCCCCTCGAGATGCTGCACGGCGTGAAAGAGCTCGAAATCCTCGCGCAGCGCGCGCGGGATCGCGCGTAGGCGGCCGACATGCTCGGGGTGGCCCCACCCGGTGTCATGCCGGCCGCAGTCCGCGTGCGAGAGGTAGGCGACGGCCATGGTCCCGCCCTGCGTCGCGCCGGCTAGCGCAACGGGCGCCGGCGACGGTGCGTGAGCAGCAGGATGGACCCGTCCACCACGCCGACGCCGGCCAGTGACTCGTCCTCGTTCAGGACTTCCCATCCCGAGAGCTTCACGACGAAGTCCTCCGGGTACTGCGCCTGGGGAAGCAGCGCCGCGAGCGCGCGCTCCTTCACCTGCTGCACGGTGGCCGTGGGCGCCACCTCGATGCGCACCACGTCCCACACGTCCGGCATCTCGACACGGATCGTGATCACCTGGTCGCCGGCACCGGCCATGCGGATGGTGTCCGGGCGCGCGCGGAGCTGCGTGACGAAGGGCGCACTCATGCTGCGCCCGCCGGCTCGGGAAGCTGCGGCAGCGTGGTGAAGAACCGCGCCACCTGCATGTCGAACAGGTACGCGGAGCCCGTGACGCGCGTGCCGCCCTCGGTGGGCTCCACGGCGATCACGAGTTCCTCGGTGCCCTGCCCGCGGAACGTCACGTACGTGGGCCCCTGCCTGTCCACGAACGAGGCGTACAGCGAGTTGCGCCGGGTGAAGAACTCCTTCGCGCGGGCCAGCACCTCGTCGCCCGACAGCGGCGTGCGGCATTCCTGCAGCGTGCTCTGTGACGGCTTCATGATGGTCATTCCGTGATGGTTCTGCCCGCGGACGGCGACGAATCGCGCCCCGGCCCCTCCTGCTTCGGTCCCTCGTACACCAGCGGCAGCTCGACGCGGAACGTCGAGCCCTCGCCCGGCGCGCTGACGAGGACGATGTCCCCGCCCAGCAGCCGCGCCGTGCGCCGCGCCAGCGCGAGGCCAAGCCCCGCGCCACCGCGCGCCGTGCGCGCCGCACCCTCGGCCCGCCGGAACTCCTCGAACACGTAGCGCTGCGCGTCCTCGGGAATGCCGATCCCCGTGTCCTCCACGCGATACACCACGCGATCGTCGTGCACCTCCACCCCCGCGCGCACCTCACCGTGCTCGGTGAAGGCGTACGCGTTGGCGATGAGCCCGGCCAGCAGCCGCACGATGCGGCGGCGGTCGCTGGCCATCATCGGTGCCGACTCCGGCTCCGACGTGCGCAGCGCCACCCCCTCGCGGCGCCCGGCCGTGATGGCCAGCGCCTCGCGCAGCGGCTCGCGCGGGTCGAACGCCGTCACCGACGGCTCCACGCCGCCCCGCTTGAGCTCGGTGAGCTCGAGCAGGTCGTTGATCCGCGCCAGCAGGCGCTCCTCGGCCTGCTTGACCGCGACGAGCGGCGCCCGCTCCTGCTCCGACGCCGGGCCCGCCCCGCGCTCCAGCACCGTGGAAATGTAAGCGATGCCCTCGGCCAGCGGGGCCCGGAGCTCCGTCGTCACGTTGGCCAGGAACCCGTCCTGCAGGCGCCGCGCCTCCACGAGCGCGGCGTACTGCCGCTCCAGCTCGGCGTTGGTGTCGGTGAGGGCCGAGTTCGCGCGGCGCAGGTCGTCGATCAGCCGCGCCTTCTGCGCCGTGGCGGCCATCTGGTCGGCCACCATGCGCAGCAGGCTGCGCGTCTCCACGCTCAGCCCGCCCACGTTCCCGAAGTAGAACGTCACCGTGCCCAGGACGCCCTCGCCCGTCTGCAGCGGCAGCGCGGCGATGGAGCGGAAGCCGAGCTCGGTGGCCACCTCCTGCCAGTCCTCGAGCGACGGGTCGGCAAAGACGTCGGGCACCTCGATGGCGCGCCGCTCGCTGGCTGCCTCGCCGCTGGGGCCGAAGCCGAGCCGCACGCGCATCTCTCCCAGGAAGGGCGCGTAGCGCTCCGGCCAGTTGTACGCCGCACCCAGGCGCATCAGCTCCGACGCGCCGTCCAGCAGGTAGACGCAGGCGAACGTGGCGCCGACCAGCGGGCTCACGCGGTCGAGCGCGAACTGGAAGACTTCCTCGGGGCGGTCGGCGGTGAGGAAGGCGTGCACGATCTCGCGCACTGCCATCAACTCGCGCAGTCCGAAGTCCACGCCGTCGGCGGGGGTGCGCAGGCGCGTTTCGCCCGAGATTACCGGGGCCCGGTTCACGCCGCTAATGTAGGTTCGCGCGGATTAACCGGCTAGACGTTTGTTTGTCAATTTGTTTACCGATGCGGGGCGCGGGCCGGCATGGTCAAGGCCGGCCCGCCGCGTCCCCCGCGGGGCCGTGACGCCTAGCGCCTGGGCGACAGCGCCCGCACCTCGGCCGTGAACACCAGCACATTGGGCGGCGTGGACAGCACGTGCGCCACCGTCTCCGCCACGTCCTCGGGCCGGAGCGCCCACGGCTTGTCCGCCGGGCTGCCGCCCCCGAACTCCGTGGCCGTCGAGGCCGGGTTCACCACCGACACCTTCACCCCCTGGTCGCGCACCTCGAGCATCAGGCACTCGGCGAACCCGCTCACCGCGTGCTTGGTGGCCGCGTAGCACGAGCCGCCCACGAACGCGCTGCGGCCCGTCACCGACCCGATGATCACCACGTGCCCGGACTGCCGCTCCACCATGCCCGGCAGCACGGCGCGCGTGACGTGGTACAGCGCGTTGAAGTTGACGTCCACCTGGCGGTGCCATTCCTCGGGCGTCAGTTCCAGGAACGGCTTGAGCGCGCCGACGCCGGCGTTGTTGATGAGCACGTCGGCCCGCAGGCCGGTGAGCGCGCGCGCCACGGCGGGGCCGTCGGCGACGTCGAGTGCGATGGTGCGGCAGGCGCCGCCGGCCGCTTCCACCTCGCCGCGCAGGTGGTCCAGCTCGGCCTGCGAGCGCGCGACGGCGACGATGTCATGCTGCCCGCAGAGGCGCAGGGCA
>DASZRI010000109.1:0-2479 GCA_035549215.1 Gemmatimonadaceae bacterium
ATCTGCGCCGGCGTGAGCATGCCGGGCATGAGGTGCGCGTGATCGCCGCCGCCCATGCCGGGCATGTCCATCATGGACGTGTCCATCGCGGCGGTCGGCGTGCTGAGGTCGGGCTGCGGGACGTCTTCATGGCGATCGCGCAGCCACGCCTGCATCATGCGGATCTCGTCGCGCTGCGACACGTCGATCCGCTCGGCGAGCAGGTGCATGGCGGGGCGCGTCGTGTGCGACGCGACGAGGCCGGCCATGCGCACCGCCTGCGCGTGGTGGGCGATCATCCCCTGCATGAACTGGACGTCGGCGGCGGTGTAGTCGTGTCCCGTTGCCGGGGGCGCCTGCTGCGCACGCACTGGCGTCGCGAGCGCGACGCACAGCGCGGCGCCGAGCGCCCGCACCGTGGGCCGGAGGAAAGTCATCACGTTCGTGAAGGTACACCGCGGGGCGGCGGGTTGGAAAGCGACGCGCGACGCGCGGCGCGTGAAGATCGCGCTAACGCCACACGACGCGCGGATGTTCGCGGTCTCCCTGGAAGCGGCCGGGCGCGCTACCGCATCACGTCGGGGTAGTGCGTGCGCATGCAGGCGGGGCACAGCCCGTGGGAGAGCTGCACGGACGACCGCTCCGCCACGTACTGCTCCAGGCTCACCCAGTTGCGGTTCGCATCCTGGATGGACTTGCAGTGCATGCAGATGGGCACGAACCCCTCGAGCGCCTCGGCCAGCGACGCCGTACGCCGCTGCTCGATGCGCAACTCCTTCTCGTACGACGCCCGGAAGAACAGTGCGAGCAGCCCGACGCCGATGCAGAGCTGCGCCGTCCACGCCGCCAGGAACATGGGCTGGAACACGCGCAGGCGCTCGCTCATGGGGAGCAGCGCGCCCGAGACGATGGCGTACACCGCCGTCCCGGCCGCGGTGAGCACGCGTTCGAAGATGGGCAGCGGCGCGTACGTGCCCAGGCGCCAGGCCGCCGCGAGCAGGATGACCGTCATCACGACGGCATTCACGGGAATCGTGGCACCGTCCGGCAGGAACCGGTCCGCGACGATCTCGGTGACGGTGTAGATGAACGCGAACCACGCGGCTGGCGCCGCGCGGACCGCGCGCCCGCGCAGCGACTCGACGGCGGCCAGGAACGTGGCGGCGAACGCCATGCGCAGGAACACCGCTGCGTACCCGAACGCCGGATGCGGCCACGGCACGCTCACGATGGCGGTGAGCACCAGCCGCACCACGAGCAGCGACCACGCCGCCGTCAGGAAGGCCAGGAACCGCTCGCGCCGCACCGCCGTGAGGTACGCGAACACCCCGAGGCAGACGGCGGCGATCATGACGGGCACGCCGCTGGTCAACAGTTCATTGCGCACGGCGGAACGCTAGCAGGCGATAGATGGGGGCGCAGTCAGGCGTTGCCTGTTTACCGCAGCCGCCACGGCCAGGCCGGATCACTCCGCGGACGCCATCCGAAGCGCGTACTCGCGGACGTCCCTTGGCCAGTGCGCCATCAGGTGGGCCATCCGCGCGTGGTCATTCGCGTAGAGCGCGCGGGCGGCTTCCTCGAAGTGCGGCAGGTCGCCGGCGATGGCGGACATGAACCGATATGCCGCGTCCTGCCGGCGGCGCGCGCGCTGCTCCGCGGTCTCATGCCGGCGCGCCTCGTCCACCAGGCGACGGAGTGTGGCGGAGATGCCGCTCGGCTGTTCCTCGAGCCATTCCCAGTGGCGGGGGAGCAAGGAGACCTCGCGGCTGACGACGCCGAGCTTCGGGCGGCCTGGACCCGTACGCTGCGGTGCGTGGGTCAGTCCGGCGCGCTCGAGGACTTCGTCCAACGAACCGCGGAGGTCGAAGTCAACCTGCCTGCCAGATTCCGCACTGAAGAATTGAATTGACGTATTACTACCATGTTGATGGCGCTTTATTGTCGCCAAAACATCGCCGATAGACCCGCTTGCGATGAGGCGGTGTCCGTCGAATGCGGCGAGCTGCTGGGTGCTTTCGGCTGCAGGCTGTGTCATGACTCCTATTTAACCCGGGTGATATTCACTGTCAATATCACCCGGGTATTAACTGCCCACCGGCCGGCGCGCGGTAGATCGTGATCGCGGTGTCCTCGAACGTCCGGGTGCGCCCGCCCTTGGGCAGCACGTGCGTACGTGCGTGTTCCACCGCCAGCACGCGCGCGAAGTGCGTGCGCTGCCACTGTTCGATCACGCGGTCGAGCATGCGCGATTCATACGGCGGGTCCGCGAACGCGATGTCGTACGCGCCCGAGTCCAGCATGGCGGCAAAGGGAAGCGCATCGCGCTTGAAGACGCGCGTGCAGTCGCGCGCGCGCAGCGCGACGATGTTGGCGCGGAGCGCATGCAGGCTCGCGGGACGGAACTCCACGAAGTCGGCACGCGCGGCGCCGCGCGAGATGGCCTCGAGGCCCAGCGCGCCGGTGCCCGCGAACAGGTCGAGCACGCGCGCGCCGGGCAGGT
>DASZRI010000110.1:0-1757 GCA_035549215.1 Gemmatimonadaceae bacterium
TGCGCGGAGGATCCCGGCCCGGCGGCCGTCGATTTCCTTGTCGCGTAGAGTGCGTTCCGGATGGCGGAACGTCAACCGCCACGCCAGGCTGCGCGTCCCCGCCGGGATTCCCTGCCCCGTGAATTCATCGAATAGCTGCACGCGCTCGAGCAGCTCGCCCGACGCGCGCCGGATGCACGCCTCCACCTCGGCGGACGTACGGCCGTCGGGCACGAGCAGCGCGAGGTCGAACTCCGCCGCCGGCATCGCCGGCACCGGCGCGTAACGCGGCCACACGCGCGCCGTCGCCGTCCGGTCCGCGCCGTGGGCATTCTGCCCGGGCGCGGCGACCGCACCGTTGGGCATCGCGTCCAGCATCAGCTCGACGCCGAACGCCGGCTTGGCCCACACGGGGGCGTCGAGCTGGAGCACCCGGACGCCGCCGATGTCCGCGCCATCGGCATGCACGCGCCAGAGCCACGCGCCCTCCGCGGGCTCGAGCGCAATGCGCGCCGCCGGGTGCGCCAGCGTTGCCGCGCGCTCCGCGATCGCCTTCGCATCCCACGCATCGAACCAGGCGTCGCGGGCGCCGGCAAAGTGCTCCGGATGGCGGCGGCCCATGACCAGGATTCCGACGCGCACGATCTCGCCCGGCATCGCGCCTTGCCCCGGCTCGAACACCGACCCGATCTCGAACAGGCGCAGGTCGCCCTGCATGTGCGCCAGGTTGCCCTCGGCACGGCGGGCGAGCGTGTCGAGCACCTCGCGCCGCAGGTACGGCTCGTCCTCAGCCAGCGGATTGGCCACGCGCACGAACGCGCGCGCGTCGTGTTCGGCGTTCCCGGTGCCGCGCGTGAACGGCATGGGCCGCGCCTCCAGCAGGCCGAGCGCGACGAGTCCCTGCCGCACGCGCTGCGACTGCACCCAGACGGGGTCGTCAGGCGAATTGCCGGGGCGGAACGGGCGAATCTCGGTCGGGAAGGCGTCGTAGCCGCGCAGGCGCGCCACTTCCTCGATCAGGTCGATCTCGCCGGCGATGTCGGAGCGCCACGACGGCGCGAGCACGCGCAGTTCGTCACCTTCGCGGTCCACCGTGAAGCCGATGGACGTCAGCAGCCGGTCGCACTCGGCCGTGGACACCGGCGCGCCGAGCACCTGCGCCACGCGCGCCGTGCGCAGCGTGACCGCATGCGGCACGGGCAGGTTTGCGATGATATCCACCGGCGCACCCGAAACCGTGCCGCCGGCGATCGCGACGATGAGCCCGGCCAGTCGCTCGAGTGCCACGGGCGCGAGCGCGAAGTCCACGCCGCGCTCGAAGCGATAGCTGGCATCCGTGCTGAGCCCGAGCTTGCGACGCGCGGCGCGCGTGCGCGCCGGGTCGAAGTTCGCGACTTCCAGGAAGAGGTCGGTGGTCGCGTCGGTCACCTCGCTGTCGCGACCGCCCATGACGCCGGCCACCGCCTGCGGACGCTCGGCGTCGGCGATCACCGTGACCGATTCGTCCAGCGTGCGCTCGACGCCGTCGAGCGTGACGATGCGCTCCCCGGCGCGCGCGCGGCGCACCGCCACGCGACCGCCGGCCAGCTTGCCGAGGTCGAACGCATGCGTCGGCTGGCCGAGCTCGTGCAGGATGTAGTTGCTGGCGTCCACCACGTTGTTGATCGCGCGGCTGCCCACGCTCGCGAGGCGCTGCACCAGCCACTCGGGGCTTGGGCCCACCTTCACGCCGCGAATCACGAGTCCCATGTAACGCGGGGCGAGCGCCGCGTCCTCCA
>DASZRI010000111.1:0-3258 GCA_035549215.1 Gemmatimonadaceae bacterium
GCGATGAAGTTCGTGGACGTCGTGGAGAAGTACTCCTGCCCCAGCGACGGTGCGCGGAATCCGTTGCTCAGCGACCCGCGGAGTGCGTAGCCCTTGATCGGTTCCCAGCGCATGGACAGCTTGCCCGTGGACGTGCCGCCGAAGTCCGAGTAGTGCTCGGCCCGCCCGGCGACATCCACCAGCAGGCTCTGCACCGGATTCGTGGAGAAGTCCACGTAGCCCGCGACGTTGGTGCGCGAGGCATCCTGCGCATCCGTCGGCCGGAAGCCCGGGAACACCTGCGCGCCCGTCGCCGCGACATTCCCCTTGTCCGGGCCATCCAGGATCGGCACGTGCCCATCCTCCCATGACGCGCTGTCACCGGCCTGTATGCCGTAGTGATCGCGGCGTACCTCACCGCCCCACGCCACGTTCAGCGGCTGCGCCAGCCCGATCGCGAACGACCGCTGCACGTCCAGCGTCGTCGTCCACTGGTCGAAGATCATCGTGCCCGCGTTGAAGCTGCGCGGGCTGTTCAGCCCCATGGACACGTTGACGCTGTTGTCCACGTCGTAGCGGAAGCTGTTCCGCCCGAACACCGAGCCCAGGTCCCAGTTCCACTCGTCCAGCGTGCCCTTGAACCCGGCGGCGACCGAGCCGTCCCAGATGTTGCTGCCGATCAGCGGCAGGTAGCCGTCCGGGTAGTACGCGCGCACCGTGCGGTCGTCGTTCGCGCGGCGGAAGAACCCGGCGGCGAGCCCGCGCGAGTACGACAGCCCGCCGAACGAGTAGAACTGCGTGGAGCCCTGCAGCGGCAGCCCCAGGTTGTACATCGCGGCGCCGCCGTGCATCTTCGGGTCGCCGACCCAGCTGTCAATGCGGTTGTTCAGCGCCGGGTCGTTGTTGCGCGGGTCGCCCGTGAAGTACTGCTGCCGCGTGTCCGGCCCCGTGCGGTTCGTGCTGTCCCGGCTGCGCAGCTCGCCGCTCACGTTCAGGTAGCCGCTGTTCGGCAGCGACCAGCTGTAGCTTCCATCCGCCGTGATCGTCTTGCCGTCGCTCTTCGCCGCCTGCCCGACCTGCACGGACAGGTCGGCCGGCGCGTCGGACTTCAGGATGATGTTGATCACGCCCGCGATCGCGTCCGATCCGTATTGCGCCGCGGCCCCGTCACGCAGGATCTCGATGTGGTCGATCGCGGACGGCGGGATTGCGTTCAGGTCCACCGCCATCGAGCCGCGCCCCACGCTCCCGTTGATGTTCACGAGCGAGCTGTTGTGCCGGCGCTTGCCGTTGATCAGCACCAGCACCTGGTCCGAGTTCAGCCCGCGCAGCGTGGCCGGCCGGATGTGGTCCGTGCCGTCCGTCACCGACGGCCGCGGGAAGTTGAACGACGGCGCCAGCAGCTCCAGGATCTGCGACGTCTCCGTGCGCCCGCTCTGCCGGATTTCCTGTGCCGTGAACACGTCAACGGGCGCCGGCGCATCCACGGCCGTGCGCCCGGGCACGCGCGTGCCCGTCACCACCACCTCGCTCAGCGTCCCCACCGCGCGCTGCAGCGCGAAGTCGTGCGTCGTCGCCTGGCCATCCATCACCGTGACGCTGTCCGACGCCACGATGTAGCCCAGCAGCCTGGCCCGCAGCAGGTACCGCCCCGGCGGCGCGCTGATCGTGTACTGGCCATTGCTGTTCGCCAGCGCGCCCATGCGCGTCCCGACCAGCGTCAGCGACGCCCCTTGCAGGGGCTCACCCGTCGTCGCGTCGGTCACGCGGCCGCTCACCGTCCCCACCGCAACCGGTGGCGGCGCGGGGGCGCGCTTCACGAGCATCGCCTGGCCCAGGTCGCTGAACAGCACGTCCACGGACGTGCCCAGCAGCACGTCGGTCAACGCCGCGGCCACCGTGATGTCGCTGGCCCGCAGGTTCACGGGGCGGTCCGCGGGAACGTCCACGCGGCTGTACGCAAACCGAAGCCCGCTCGAATCGCCGATGGCACGCAGGGCCTCGGCCAGGGTCGCGTTCTGCAGGTCGAGCGCGATGTGACGCGTCAGCACCGGCGTGCGCGCCACGTCCACCGGCACGGGAGGCACGGCGAGCGATGCCCAGAACCGGGGCGCACTTTCGCTCAGCTCATGTGGCCCTCCCTGCGCTGCCGCCGGCAGCGCACCTGCCATCGGGGCGCTTGCCGCGAGCCCCACCAGTGCCAGGAGTGTCCTCATTCCATGTCGCATGGCCCTCTCCGGTGAAATGGACGATCCTCGTGCCACCCGTGCCGCGCCTGCCGCGCGGGCGGCCTCACCTGCGATACAGCGTCACCCGATGGCCCGCGCGCACCGCGCGCACCGGCAGCACGGTCGTGATGACGGACAGCGCATCCGCAAACGACTCCGCCGCGAACGACGCACTCAGTGGCACCCGCTTCAGCGACGCGTCGCCGATCGCGAGATCCACGTTGTACCAGCGCTCCAGCTCGGCGACCACCTCCGTCAGCGGCGCGTCGTGGAACTCGAGCTCACCGCGCATCCACGCCGTGTACCGCGACAGGTCGGCCGCGGACACGCTTGGCACGCGCGCCCCCGCCGCCAGCTCCCCCAGGTGATCGCGCGTGACCAGCACTTCCCCGCCGCGTCGCACCCCCGATGCCCGCAGGGACACCGAGCCGTCGGTCACCGCGACCAGCGTGCCGTTGGCGTTGCCATAGTCGCGGACCACGAAGCGCGTGCCCACGTCCTGGGCCACGGCATTGCGCGTGTGGACCACGAATGGCCGCGTCGTGTCGTGCACGACCTCGAAGTACGCAGTGCCATCCAGGTACAGGTCGCGGGACGACACGCCGTAGGCACCCGGGATCTCGAGGCGGCTCGCCACGCCCAGGATCACGCGCGTGCCGTCATCCAGCCGGATCTCGGCGCGCTGTCCGCGAGCCGTCGCCACTTGCCGCATCGCCGGGGACTGCGCCGGCGCCGCGCCGCGCCCGGCGCCGCGGCTGACGACTCCTGCCGCGACAATCGCAAGTGCTGCCGCCGTCGCCAGCAACCACGGCCACCGCGAGGCGGACGCGGGAAATGCGCCGCGCAGGACCCGCGCGCCGGCACGGGACCGGGACGAGACATCCACCTCGACCGCCGGCACCTGCCACGCCGAGGTACCCGGGGCAGTCGCTGCCCTCGGTGGCAGCTCCATCGCACGCAGCACGCGCGACCACGCCAGATCGCCCGCCTCGGACGAGTCCGCCGTCGCCTTCGCATGCAGGTCCGCGAGCAAGTCCAGGTATGCGCGGCG
>DASZRI010000112.1:0-1603 GCA_035549215.1 Gemmatimonadaceae bacterium
GATGTCGAGCGCATCCGGCTGGTGGAGGCCGCGCGGCGCGAGGTGCCGTCCGACCGGCTGCTGCTGGCGGGCGTGGGCGTGGAGTCCACGCGGGCGACGGTGCGCCTGGCGCAGCAGGCGGCGGCGGCGGGGGCGGACGCAGTGCTGGTCGTCTCGCCGCACTACTACACGAGTGCGATGACCGCGCGCGCGCTGCTGGACCACTTCCATCGCGTGGCCGATGAGAGCCCGGTGCCGGTGGTGCTGTACAACATCCCGAAGTATGTCGGCTTCACCATCGCGCCCACGCTGGTGGGCGAGCTGGCGGAGCACAAGAACATCATCGGGATCAAGGACAGCTCGGGCGACATCGACCTGCTCACCGTGTACATCAACAAGCAGACCGACGCGTTCTCCGTGCTGACGGGGAGCGGGTCGCTGTTCTGCTCGTCGCTGCAGTCAGGTGCGCGCGGCGGCATCCTGGCGGTGGCGCTGTTCGCGCCGGAGCTGACGCTGTCCATCTATCGCTCGATCATGGACGGCGACCTGCCTTCCGCGGCCAGCCTGCAGGCGCGCCTCACGCCGATGGCCACGGAGATCGTTGGCACGATGGGCGTGCCGGGCGTGAAGAGCGCCATGGACGCGATCGGCCTGGCCGGCGGCCCGGTGCGCGCGCCGCTGCTGCCGCTCAGCCAGCCCGAAGGCCGGCGCGTCCGCGCCCTCCTGCGCGAAGGGATCACCGCCGCAGTCTGACCGCACATGCCGGCCGCGGAGGACGTCGCGCTGCTGCGCGCGCTCGCGGCCCATCCGCGCGGCACGGGAACCTCACCGCTGGCGCAGGCACGCGCGTTGTGCGCGCGTGAGCTGCAGGCGCTCGGCTTCACCGTGCGCGAGCATCCGTTCACCTACTCATCGCTGCCGGCGCGCGCCGGCATGGCCGTGGTGGGAGTCCTGTCCGGTGCCGGGCTCGTGGCTGCGACGTGGAGCGCGCGATACGCGGCAGCCAGCGTGGTCCTCCTGGCGCTCGCGACCGCACTCGGCGCCACCACCGCGGCGGCGCGCGCACTCTCCGGGCCGCGGGCGCAGCGCCTGCCATTCCTGCGCGAGCACGGGGTGAACCTCGAGGCGGTACGGGGCAGCGGGCGCCCGCGCGTGTGGCTGGTGGCGCACCTCGACTCCAAGTCGCAGGCGGTGCCGCTTGCGTGGCGCGCTGCCGGTGCGTCCGCGAGCATCGCGGCGTGGCTGCTCGCGCTCGGCGGCACGCTGGCGGGCGCGCTGGCGCAGCATGACGCGCTGCGGTGGCTCGTGTGTGCGCTGGCCGTGGCTGGCGCCGGGCCGCTCGTGCTCACGACCATCGGCAACCGGTCGCCCGGCGCGGTGGACAACGCGTCCGGCGTGGTGGCGGCCCTGGCCGCGGCGCGCACGCTCGGCGCAACCGACGCGATCGGCGTGCTGATCACGGACGCGGAAGAGCGGGGGCTGGCCGGCGCGCACGCGTGGGCCAGCGCCCGCGAGCCCGGCGTCGCCATCAACTGCGACACGGTGGACGACGAGGGCGCGCTCATGGTGCTGGCGTCACGCAGCGTGCGGCGGCGGGCGGCACGTGCCGTGGCTACGGCCGTGG
>DASZRI010000113.1:0-14409 GCA_035549215.1 Gemmatimonadaceae bacterium
TGGCCCTCGACGTCCCCACGCAGGACGCCGCGCTGGCACTGGTGCGCACGCTGGGCGACCAGTGCCGGTTCTACAAGATCGGGCTCGAGCTGTTCGCCGCCGAAGGACCACGGGTGGTGCGCGCGGTGCGCGACGCCGGCGCCGATGTCTTCCTGGACCTCAAGTTCCACGACATCCCGAACACCGTGCGCGGCGCCGTACGCAGCGCCGCGGCGCTGGGCGTGCGCCTGATGACGGTGCACGCCGCGGGCGGCGTGGCCATGCTGCAGGCGGCGCAGGACGGGGCGGCCGGCACCGGCTGCGAGCTGCTCGGCGTCACGGTGCTGACATCGCTCGATGCGCCGTCGCTGGCGGCGGCGTGGGGGCGGGACCGCGTGGACGTGCGCGTGGAGGTGCTGCGGCTGGCCGGGCTGGCGGCCGAGGCCGGGCTCCACGGGGTGGTGTGCAGTGGGCACGAGGCAGCCGAGGTGCGGCTGGCGTACGGCGGTCGGCTTGCGACGCTGGTGCCGGGGGTGCGGCTGGCCGGGGATGGCGCGCAGGATCAGGCGCGCGTGGTGACGCCGCGAGCCGCGGCGCTGGCCGGGGCGCGGTACGTGATCCTGGGGCGGACCGTGACTGCGGCTGCCGACCCGAAGGCGGCGATGGTTCGGGTCGCGGAGGACCTGGCCGGTGCCGTGTCGGGCCGCCCGGACTGAGCGCTTCGGCCGCTCCGGAAGGGCTCTTGGGGTGCGGGGTGCGTCCCTTGCGTCAAGTTATGGCCCCGGTTACTGTTAAGGTCTGGCTGGAATTTTTTCACGATCTGTTTTGTTCGGACCGGAGCTTCCGTGAAAGTTCGCACGAGCGTGAAGCCGATCTGCGAGCACTGCAAGGTGGTCAAGCGTGCCGGCGTGACTCGCATCATCTGCAAGCGCAACCCCAAGCATAAGCAGCGTCAGGGCTGATCAATGGCACGTATCGCGGGTGTCGACCTCCCTCGGGACAAGAAGGTCGACGTGGGCTTGAGCTACATCTACGGGATCGGCCGCAAGAACGCCGCCGAGATCCTGGAGAAGGCGGGTGTTGATGCGTCGCTGCGCATCCGGGACCTCTCGGACGCCGACGTCAACAAGCTGCGCCAGGTGATCGAGCGCGACTACAAGGTGGAAGGCGCGCTGCGCACGGAAGTGGCGATGAACATCAAGCGTCTGATGGACATCGGCTCGTACCGCGGGATCCGGCATCGCCGTGGCCTGCCGGTGCGTGGCCAGCGGACGCACACCAACGCGCGGACGAAGAAGGGTCCCCGTCGCGCGATCGCGGGCAAGAAGAAGGTAACCAAGTAACGATATGGCGACTGGGAAGAAGTCCAAGCGGGTCGTGGAGGCGGAGGGCATCGCGCACGTCAGCGCGACCTTCAACAACACGACGGTGACGATCACCGACATGCACGGGAACGCGGTGTCCTGGGGCTCGGCCGGCAAGGCGGGGTTCAAGGGCTCCAAGAAGAGCACGCCCTTTGCCGCCACGGTGGCCGCCGAGCAGTGCGCGCGCGATGCCCTGAGCCAGGGCGTGAAGCGCGTCCACGTGCGCGTGCAGGGCCCGGGAAGCGGGCGCGAGTCCGCCATCCAGGCGCTCGCCGCGGCGGGGCTGCAGGTGAAGTCGATCAAGGACGTGACGCCGATCCCGCACAACGGCTGCCGTCCGCCCAAGCGTCGGAGAGTCTGAGTCATGGGTCGCTACGTCGGACCGAGCTGCAAGCAGTGCCGCCGCGAGGGCACCAAGCTGTTCCTCAAGGGCACCAAGTGCTTCACCGAGAAGTGCCCGGTCGAGCGCCGTCCGTATGCGCCGGGCCAGCATGGCCAGGCCGGGGCGCGTCGCCGCAAGGCTTCGGAGTACGCCAAGCAGCTCCGTGAGAAGCAGAAGATCAAGCGCATGTACGGCATCAGCGAGCAGCAGTTCCGGAACACGTTCGAGCGCGTGTCGACGCTCCCGGGCGTGACCGGCCACAACCTGCTGGCCGCGCTGGAGAGCCGCCTGGACAACCTGGTGTATCGCATGGGCTTCGCCGCCAGCCGCAAGGCGGCGCGCCAGCTCATCCGCCACCGCCACGTCGAGGTGAACGGCCGCATGGTCGACATCCCGAGCTTCGTGGCCGAGCCGGGCCAGGAGATCAAGATCCGGCAGCACGCGCGCGAGTTCGTCGCCGTGCAGTCGGCGATGGAGCAGTCGGCGCGCGGGGGCTCGCTCTCGTGGCTGGCCGTGGACAAGGACACGTTCAGCGGCCGGATGCTCGAGCGTCCGTCGCGCCCGAACATCCCGATCGCGGCGCAGGAGCAGCTCGTCGTCGAACTGTACTCGAAGTAGCAGTCGTGGTGCCGGCCCCCGTGGCCGGCGCCTGGCAGGAACGCGCCGCCGGTCATTCGCGAATGCTCGCGACGCCGGCGGCTCGCATGTAGGACGCAGGCGCAGCATCGCAGCACATGGGTCGGGACCCTGACTCCCATTCGAGTCTGCCGCGCGTCAGGGGCGGGGCAGAGCGACGCCAGGACCTCCTGGTCGGACCAATCAAGGACGTATCTCGCATGGCAAACACGATCGACCTTCGCGGCCTCGTTCGCCCACAGCTCGTTGAGGCGACGACGCGTGACGACAATCCCTTCGTGGCGGAATTCCGGCTCCAGCCCCTGGAGCGCGGCTTCGGCCACACCCTCGGCAACGCGATGCGGCGCATGCTGCTCTCGTCGCTGCGCGGCTCCGCGGTGTGGGGCTTCCGCATCGACGGCGTGGTGCACGAGCACCAGACCATCGCCGGCGTCGTCGAGGATGTCCACCAGATCATCGGCAACCTCAAGACGCTGACGCTGATGCTGGACGAGGACGTCGAGGAGACGGTGCTGCACATCCAGGTCTCCAAGGCGGGCGCGGTGACGGCGGCGGCCATCCAGGCGGCCGGCGGCGCCAAGGTCATTGACCCCTCGCATCACATCTTCACGCTGCAGGACGATCGCGATCTGTCGATGGACCTGTACGTGAACAAGGGCCGCGGCTACGTCGAGGCCGACCAGCACCCGCTCGACCGCGGGCGCCCGGTGGACCTCGTGCGCATCGACGCGATCTACAACCCGGTCCGCCGCTGCAACTTCTCGGTGGCCGAGACGCGCGTGGGCCAGCGCACGGACTACGATCGCCTCACGCTGACGGTCGAGACCAACGGCACCATCACGCCGGCCGAGGCGGTGAGCTACGCCGCCGCGCTGGCGCAGACGCACTTCCAGTACTTCGTCGAGTTCGGCTCGCACGCGTCGGCCCCGCTCAGCCCGTCGGCCGAGTCCGGCAGCGGCGACGCGGGCCGCATGGCGCAGCTGCTCAAGACGCCGATCGACGACCTGGAGCTGTCGGTGCGCTCGGTCAACTCGCTCAAGAACTCGAGCATCCGGACGCTCGGGGACCTGGTGCGGCAGACCGAGAGCCAGATCCTGCAGGTGAAGAACTTCGGGAAGAAGTCGCTCCAGGAGATCGCCGATCTGCTGGAACGTGAAGGACTGAATTTCGGGATGCGGTTCGAGGAATCCGGCGATGGCGTGCGCGTGCTCGATTGGGGCACGCCGCCGAGTCGCGCTGCCGCGGCGGCGCCCGACGACATGGAGGAGTAGGCAATGCGGCACCAGAAGGCGGGGCGGCAGCTCCGGCGCACGAGCGAGCAGAAGCTGGCCCTGATGCGCAACCTCGCGACGTCCCTGATCGAGAACGGCGCCATCGAGACCACCGAGGCCAAGGCCAAGGAGCTCCGCCCGTTCGTCGAGAAGCTGATCACGAAGGCCCGCACCGGCACGCTGCACGCGCGCCGGCTGGCCGGCCGCCACATCCAGAAGCGGGAAGCGGCGGACAAGCTGTTCCAGGAGCTCGGGCCGAAGTTCGCCAAGCGGCCGGGCGGGTACACGCGCATCCTCAAGACCGGCCACCGCAAGGGTGACGGTGCAGAGATGGCGCGCATCGAGCTGGTCGAGGGCTGAACCATGGCAATCGCGCGTAACAAGTGCTACAGCTGCGGCAAGGGCGTGGCCTACGGCAACAACGTCTCCCACGCCAACAACAAGACCCGTCGCACCTGGAAGCCCAACCTCCAGGTGGCCCGTGTGGTCGGTCCCGAGGGCAAGATCGTGAAGGTCAAGGTCTGCACCCGGTGCCTCCACGCCGGCAAGGTCAAGCGGGCGCCTCGCGGCCAGGCTGCCTGAGGCGTGGCGCTGCCAGTTGTCGTCCAAAGGGGGAGCGCTCCGCGCCTCCCCCTTTTTGCTGACCACCCGTCACCTCATCGGGTACTCCTGACATGCCTACCGCGCTGATCACCGGCATCACCGGGCAGGACGGCTCCTACCTGGCCGAGTTCCTCCTCGGCAAGGGCTATCGCGTCATCGGCATCGTGCGCCGCAGTTCCACCACGCCGTACGAGCGCATCGCCCACCTGATCGATCGCATCGAGCTCGTCTCCGCCGACCTGCTCGACCAGACGTCGCTCACCGATGTCGTCGGCGACGTCCAGCCGGAGGAGGTCTACAACCTCGCGGCGCAGAGCTTCGTGCAGACCTCCTGGACACAGCCCGTGCTCACCGGCGAGTTCACGGCGCTCGGCGTGACGCGCATGCTCGAGGCGGTGAAGAAGGCGGCCCCGGAGGCGCGCTTCTACCAGGCCAGCTCCAGCGAGATGTTCGGCAAGGTGGTGGAGTCGCCGCAGCGCGAGTCCACGCCGTTCTACCCGCGCAGCCCGTACGGCGTGGCCAAGGTGTACGGCCACTGGATCACGGTGAACTACCGCGAGAGCTTCGGCCTCTACGCGGTCTCGGGCATCCTGTTCAACCACGAGAGCCCGCGGCGCGGCCTGGAGTTCGTGACGCGCAAGGTCACGGACGCCGTGGCGCGCATCAAGCTCGGGCTCGCGCGCGAGCTGCGGCTGGGCAACCTGGATTCCCGCCGCGACTGGGGCTACGCCGGCGACTACGTGGACGCCATGTGGCGCATGCTGCAGCAGGACACGCCGGACGACTACGTGATCGGCACGGGGCAGACCTGGTCGGTGCGCCAGCTCTGCGAGGCGGCGTTCTCCAGCGTCGGGCTGGACTACAAGGACTACGTGGTGCAGGACCCGCGCTACTTCCGGCCGGCGGAGGTGGACCTGCTGGTCGCCGATCCGTCCAAGGCGAAGCGCCAGCTCGGCTGGGAGCCGACCGTGAGCTTCCAGGAACTGGTCGAGATGATGGTCCGGGCGGACATGGACCGGCACGCCCCGGCGAAGTGACCACCCGCGCGCTCATCACCGGCGGCACGGGTTTCGTGGGCCAGTGGCTGGCCCGGGCCATGCTGTCGCGGGGATGGACGGTGACGGCGGGCGGCGTGGACGCATCCCCGCCGCAGCCCGTGCTGTCGGCGCAGGAGCGCGGTGCGATCGCCTGGCGTCCACTGGACGTCCGGGTACGGGAACAGGCGGCGGCGGCGATCGACGCGTCAACGCCGGACGTGGTGGTCCACCTGGCCGGGATCAGCTACGTGCCGGACGCGGCCGATGCGCCCACCGACGCGTATCGCGTGAACGTCCTGGGAGCCGTGGCGCTCCTGGCCGAACTGGGCCGCCGGCGCCAGGCGGGGACGCTGGATCCGGTCGTGCTCATCGTGGGCAGCGCCGAGCAGTACGGCGCGCACGACGCATCGGAGTTGCCGCTCGTCGAGTCGGCGGCGCAGCGTCCCCTGACGGTGTACGCGGCCTCCAAGGCGGCGCAGGAAGTGGCGGCGCTGCAGGCCTGGCGGGCCACGGGGCTCCGCGTCATCGCCACGCGCAGCTTCAACCACTCGGGTCCGGGGCACGCGCCGCACTTCCTGCTGCCCGCCCTCGTGCGCCGGGCGCTGGCAGCGCGCGACGGCGCGGCCGGGATCCCCGTCGGTAACGGCGACACCATTCGCGATTATCTTCACGTGGCGGACGTGGCCGAGGCGTACCTGCGGCTGCTCGACCGGGGGACGCCGGGCGAGGCGTACAACGTCTGCAGTGGGGAAGGGGTGAGCGTCCGCGCCCTGGCCGAGCGCGTCTTGCAGCGGGCCGGAGTGGACGCTGAAATTCTGCCGGATCCGGCACTCGCGCGCGCGGTGGACGTGCCGGCGCTCGTGGGGAGCCCGGCCAAGCTCATGCAAGCCACCGGGTGGCGCCCGCAGCGCACCCGCGACGACATCATCGACGACCTGCTCCATGCCGCGACGCTCTGATCTCCATCGCATCCTCGTCATCGGGTCGGGCCCGATCATCATCGGCCAGGCCGCGGAATTCGACTACTCGGGCACGCAGGCCGCCAAGGCGCTGAAGGAGGAGGGCTACGAGGTGATCCTCGTGAACTCCAATCCGGCGACGATCATGACGGACCCCGAGGTGGCCGATCGCACGTACCTCGAGCCGGTCACGCCCGAGTTCGTCGAGCTGATCATCGAGCGGGAGAAGCCGGACGCGCTCCTGCCGACGATGGGCGGCCAGACGGCGCTCAACGTCGCGATGGCGCTCTCGCAGTCGGGCGTGCTGGAGAAGCATGGCGTGGAGCTGATCGGTGCCAAGGAGCGCGCCATCGCGATCGCCGAGGACCGCAAGCTGTTCGGCGAGGCGATGCACCGCATCGGCCTCGCGGTGGCGAACGGCGGCATCGCGACGACGTTCGACGAGGCGCTCGCGATCCTGGAGAAGACCGGGTACCCGGCCATCATCCGCCCCTCGTTCACGCTCGGCGGCACCGGCGGCGGCATCGCGTACAACCGCGAGGAGTTCGAGGACATCGTGCGCCGCGGGCTCGCCGAGTCGCCCACCACGCAGGTGCTCGTGGAGCGCAGCGTCATCGGGTGGAAGGAGTATGAGCTCGAGGTGATGCGCGACCACGAGGACAACGTCGTGATCGTGTGCTCCATCGAGAACATCGACCCGATGGGCGTGCACACCGGCGACTCGATCACCGTGGCGCCGGCCATGACGCTCACCGACCGCGAGTACCAGGTGATGCGCGACGCCGCGGTGGCGATCATCCGCGAGGTCGGCGTCGAGGCCGGCGGGTGCAACATCCAGTTCGCCGTGAACCCGGCGGACGGCGAGATGCTCGTCATCGAGATGAACCCGCGCGTCTCGCGGTCGTCGGCGCTCGCGTCCAAGGCCACCGGCTTCCCGATCGCGCGCATCGGCGCCAAGCTCGCCGTGGGCTACCGGCTGGACGAGATCCCGAACGACATCACGAAGACGACGCCGGCGTCGTTCGAGCCGGTGCTCGACTACGTGGTGGTGAAGGTCCCGCGCTTCGCGTTCGAGAAGTTCCCGGCCGCCAACCCGCAGCTCACGACGCAGATGAAGTCGGTGGGCGAGGCGATGGCGATCGGGCGCACGTTCAAGGAGGCGTTCCAGAAGGGGCTGCGCGCGCTGGAGACGGGCCGCGCCGGCTGGACCGTGGGCGCCCGCCCGCAGGACGACCGGCTGGCCGACGACAGCGACGCCGCGCTGGCGGGCGCGCTGCGGCAGCCGACACCCGAGCGCATCTTCCAGGTGAAGCGCGCGCTCGATCGCGGCATGTCGGTGCAGGACGTGCACGACCTCACGAAGATCGATGCCTGGTTCCTGCAGCAGATGCAGGAGCTGATCGACGCCGAGCGGTGGTATGGCGCGCTCCCGCAGGTGGGCGCCACGGAGATGCGGCGCATGAAGCGCATGGGCTTTTCCGACCGCCAGCTCGCGGCACTTCGCGGCGAGGCCGAGGACGCCGTGCGCGCGCACCGCTGGGCGCTGGGCGTGCGCCCGGCCTACAAGATGGTGGACACGTGCGCCGGCGAGTTCCCCTCGTCCACGCCGTACCTCTACGGCAGCTACGATGAGGAGGACGAGGCGCCGCGCACCGGGCGCAAGTCCGTCGTCATCCTGGGCAGCGGCCCCAACCGCATCGGCCAGGGCGTGGAGTTCGACTACTGCTGCGTGCGCGCCGTGATGGCGCTGCGCGAGCAGGGGTACGAGACGATCATGATCAACTCGAACCCCGAGACGGTCTCCACGGACTTCGACACCTCGGACAAGCTGTACTTCGAGCCGCTGACGCTCGAGGACGTGCTGGAGATCGTCGAGCGCGAGCAGCCAGTCGGCGTCATCGTGCAGCTCGGCGGCCAGACGCCGCTCAAGCTCACGCGCCCGCTGGAGGCAGCCGGCGTGAAGATCCTCGGCACCTCGCCGGACGCGATCGACGTGGCCGAGGACCGGCGGCGGTTCGAGAAGGTGGCCCGCGAGCTCGGGCTCACGCAGCCGCCGAACGGCACGGCGACGAGCGTGGAGGAGGCGCTCGAGGCCGCGGAGAAGATCGGGTATCCCGTGCTCGTGCGCCCGTCGTACGTGCTGGGCGGCCGCGCGATGCAGATCGTGTACGATGCGCCGTCGCTGCAGGACTACTTCGCCACCGCGGCGCGCGTGTCCGAGGAGCGGCCCGTGCTGATCGACCGCTTCCTGGAGGACGCGTTCGAGGTGGACGTGGACGCCATCTCCGACGGGACGCGCGTGGTGATCGGCGGCATCATGCAGCACATCGAGGACGCCGGCATCCACTCCGGCGACTCGGCGTGCGTGCTGCCCCCGTACCTGATCGGCGAGCGCGACATGGAAGTGATGCGCGAGCAGACGGTCGCGCTGGCCGGCGCCCTCGGCGTCGTGGGCCTCATGAACGTGCAGTACGCGATCAAGAACGGCGTGGTGTACGTCCTGGAGGTGAACCCGCGCGCCAGCCGCACCATCCCGTTCGTGTCCAAGGCGATCGGCGTGCCGCTGGCCTCGCTGGCCGCACGCGTGATGCTCGGCGAGACGCTGGACGCCATCGGCTACACCGAGGAGATCGTGCCGTCGTACGTGTCGGTGAAGGAAGCGGTGTTCCCATTCAACAAGTTCGCGGGCACGGACCCGGTGCTCGGCCCCGAGATGCGATCCACGGGAGAGGTGATGGGCATCTCCGACTCGTTCGGGACCAGCTTTGCCAAGGCGCAGCTCGCGGCGTCCAACGGGCTGCCGCTGGAGGGCGCGATCCTCGTGACGGTGACCGATTCCGACAAGCCCACGGTGACCCCGATCGCGCGGCGCTTCCAGGAGATGGGCTTCCGGCTGGTGGCGACGAGCGGAACGGCGCGCTACCTGCGGCAGCGCGGCATCCCGACCGACACGGTGTTCAAGGTGCACGAAGGGCGCCCGAACTGCCTGGACCTGGTCCTGAACGGCGACGTGCAGCTCCTCGTGAACACGCCGCTGGGCAAGCATGCGCAGGTGGACGACTACACGCTGCGGCAGGCGGCCATCCGCAACCGGGTGGCGTATACGACCACGATGTCGGCCGCGAGCGCGGCGTGCGAGGCGATCCTCGCGTTGCGCTCGCGGCGCCCGACCGTCAAGTCGCTGCAGGAGTGGCAGGCCGAACTCGGAGTGGGGGCATGAGCGAGACGCTGTTCATCCACGAGTCCGCGTACGTGGACGAGGGCGCCCAGGTGGGCGCTGGCACGAAGATCTGGCATTTCTGCCACGTGATGCCCGGCGCCGTGATCGGCGAGCGGTGCAGCCTGGGGCAGAACGTCGTGGTCATGAACCGCGTCCAGATCGGCGACAACGTGAAGATCCAGAACAACGTCTCGGTGTACGAGGGCGTGGTGCTGGAGGACGACGTGTTCTGCGGGCCGTCCATGGTCTTCACCAACGTCATGAACCCGCGCAGCCACGTCTCGCGCAAGCACGAGTACCGCACCACGCGCGTGAAGCGCGGCGCGTCCATCGGCGCCAACGCGACCATCGTCTGCGGCACGACGCTGGGCGAGTACGCGTTCGTCGGCGCCGGCGCGGTGGTCACGCGTGACGTCCCGGCGTACGCCCTCATGGCCGGCGTGCCCGCGCGGCGCATCGGCTGGATGTGCCAGTGCGGCGAGCGGCTGCCGGAGAGCGGCCAGGGCACCTGCGCGGCCTGCGGCACGAGCTACGAGCGGCACGGCGACGGCATCCGCCCCGTCGGCCGCTGACCCCCAACCCTGGCGCACCATGAGCCCCTCCACCTTCGACATCGCCGTCGTCGGCTGCGGCCGCATCAGCGGCAACCACTTCGCCGCCATCGCGAAGGTTGATGGGCTGCGCCTCGCGGCCGTGTGCGATGTGGAGCAGGACCGGGCGAAGGCGGCCGGCGAGGCGCACCGGGTGCCGTGGTTCACGTCCATGGAGCGCATGCTCGCCGACGTGCCCTGCGATATCGTCGCGCTGTGCACGCCCTCGGGGCTGCACGCGCCGCAGGGGATCCTTGCCGCGCGCGCCGGAAAGCACGTGCTCAGTGAGAAGCCGATGGCCACCACGCTGCGCGCGGCGGACGACCTCGTGGCCGCGTGCGACGCGGCCGGCGTGCAGCTCTTTGTCGTCAAGCAGAACCGGCTGAACCCGCCGATCCAGCTCCTGCGGCGCGCCGTGGACAAGGGACGATTCGGCCGCATCTACATGGCGAACGTCACGGTGCGCTGGCAGCGGCCGCAGGAGTACTACGACGCCGCGCCGTGGCGCGGCACGTGGGAGTTCGACGGTGGCGCGATCATGAACCAGGCCTCGCACTACGTGGACCTGATCCAGTGGCTGGTCGGGCCCGTCGAGAGCGTCATGGCCCGGACGGCGACGCAGGCGCGCCACATCGAGGCCGAGGATTCGGGCGTCGCCGTGCTGAAGTTCCGGTCGGGCGCCCTCGGCGTCATCGAGGTGAACGTGCTCACGTACCCGAAGAACCTCGAGGGCTCGATCACGATCCTCGGGGAGAAGGGCTCCGTGAAGATCGGTGGCACGGCCGTGAACAAGGTCGAGCACTGGACCTTTGCCGACTACGATGAAGATGACAAGCTCATCGAGGCGGCGAGCACGAATCCGCCCAACGTGTACGGGTTCGGGCACGAGGGCTACTACCGCAACGTGGTCGCCGCGCTGCGCGGCGAGGCGCGCCCCGACACCGATGGGCGCGCAGGGCGGAAGTCGCTCGAGCTCATCCTGGGCATCTACGAATCGGCAAAGACGGGCCGGGAAGTACCCATCCCGCTGCGCCCCGTGGTGTGACCTGAATTGACGGCGGGCGCGACCGCAGCGAAGTTTCGACGGCTGCGGCACTTGCGCCATTTCCAGCAGTCCTGACTTCACCGGCCCGGCATCCCGGGCGCCTCCATATCCGACCATGCCTGTCCCCCTGCTCGATCTCCGTGCACAGCACGCGACCATCAAGGACGAGGTCCTCAAGGCCGTCCACGAGCTCATTGACCAGCAGCTCTTCATCCTGGGCGCCCCGGTGGAGCGCCTCGAGGCCGAGGTCGCCGCGCTGTCGCGCACGAAGTACGCCATCGGGTGCGCCAGCGGGACGGATGCGCTGCTGCTCGCGCTTCGGGCGCTGGACGTCGGTCCCGGCGACGAGGTGATCACGACCCCGTTCACCTTCTTCGCCACGGCGGGCACGATCCACAACGTGGGTGCCAAGCCGGTGTTCGTGGACATCGAGCCGGACACGTTCAACATCTCGGTGGACGCGATCCGCGCCGCGATCACGCCGAAGACCAAGGCGATCGTTCCCGTGGACCTGTTCGGCGCGATGGCGCCGATCGAGCAGATCATGCCCGTGGCGCGCGGCATCCCGGTGATCGAGGATGCGGCGCAGTCCATCGGCGCCCGGCGCAAGATCGACGGCGAGTGGACGATGGCGGGTGAGCGCGCGACCATCGGCACGTTCAGCTTCTTCCCGTCCAAGAACCTGGGCGGCTACGGCGACGGCGGCATGATGGTGACGCAGGACCCGCAGCTGGCCGAGCGCCTCAAGCGCCTGCGGATGCACGGCGGCGCCAAGCAGTACTTCCATGACGAGGTCGGGTACAACAGCCGGCTCGATGCGCTGCAGGCTGTCGTGCTGTCGGCCAAGCTGCCCCATCTTGCGGCCTGGAGTGCCAAGCGTCGGGAGAATGCCTGCTACTACCATGGGGCCCTGGCGGACATCCCCGAGGTGAAGGTGCCCTACGTGGACCCGCTGAACGAGTCCATCTTCAACCAGTACACCCTCCGCGTGGAGCGGCGGGACGAGCTGCAGGCCTTCCTCAAGGACAAAGGCATCGGGACGTCGATCTACTATCCGCTCCCGCTGCACCTGCAGCCCTGTTTTGCCTACCTGGGCTACAAGGCCGGGGCCTGCCCCGAGTCGGAGAAGGCGGCACGGGAAGTGCTGTCAATTCCGATATTCCCGGAATTGACGCACGCGCAGCTCGACGAAGTCGTGGCGGGCGTGCGGGCCTTCTACGGACGGTAATCCCATGCAAAAGGAAGCGCTGCTCAAGAAGATCCAGGATCGTCGCGCGGTCATCTCGGTCATCGGGCTGGGCTATGTCGGCCTGCCGCTGGCCGTGGAGTTCGCCAAGGCCGGCTTCACCGTCATCGGCTACGACGTCAGCGAGCGCGTGGTCGCGCTGCTGAACCGCGGCGAGTCGCACATCCAGGACGTGCCGGCGTCGGACGTGGCGCAGTTCGTGAAGGCGGGGAAGTTCGTCGCCACCACGGACGAGTCGCGCCTCGCTGAAGCGGACGCGATTTCCATCGCCGTGCCCACGCCGCTCGTGAAGACGCGCGACCCCGACATGAGCTACGTCGTGGCGGCGGCGGAGACCATCGGCCGCCACGCGCGCCCCGGGCAGGTCGTCGTGCTCGAGAGCACGACGTACCCCGGCACGACGCGCGAGCTGCTGCAGCCGGTGCTCGAGAGCGCAGGCCTCACGGTGGGCGAGGACATCTTCCTCGCCTTCAGTCCCGAGCGCGTGGACCCGGGCAACCCGACCTACCACACCAAGAACACGCCCAAGGTCATCGGCGGCATCACGCCCGCCTGCACCGAGGTCGCGTCGGCGCTCTACGCGGCGTGCATCGACCACATCGTGCCGGTCTCCACGACGGAGACCGCCGAGCTGGTCAAGCTGCTCGAGAACACCTTCCGCTCGGTCAACATCGGGCTCGTGAACGAGATGGCCATCGTCTGCGACAAGCTCGGCGTGAACGTGTGGGAAGTGATCGACGCGGCGGCCACGAAGCCGTTCGGCTTCATGAAGTTCACGCCGGGGCCGGGCATCGGCGGGCACTGCATCCCGCTCGATCCGCACTACCTGGCGTGGAAGATGCGCACGCTGAACTACAAGACGCGCTTCATCGACCTGGCCAGCGAGATCAACAGCCAGATGCCGGCCTACGTCGTGGAGAAGGCCGTGCACGCGCTGAACGAGGACCGCAAGGCCGCCAACGGCAGCCGTGCGCTGGTGCTCGGCGTCGCCTACAAGCGCGACATCGACGACGTGCGCGAGAGCCCGGCGCTGGACGTGATGCGCCTGCTCGAGCAGCTCGGCGCCGACGTCGTGTTCCACGACCCGTACATCGACACCATCCGCGAGGACGGCCACGAGCTGCACGGCGTGGCGCTCACCGATGCGGAGCTCGAGCGTGCGGACGTCGTGCTCGTCATCACCGACCACTCGACCATCGACTACCAGCGCGTGGCGGATCGCGCGAGCCTGGTCGTGGACAGCCGCAATGCGATGACACGCACAAGCCCGTCGCGGGCGCGGGTCGTGTCCCTGGCCATGGCGCGCGCGCCGGAAGCCGTCGCGGGCAGCGAGGCCTAGCCGGGTGGTGGGTCGGATCACACCTTCAACTGCACCATGAACATCACGGTAGTGGGAACGGGCTACGTCGGCCTCGTGGTCGGCGCGTGCCTGGCGGAAACCGGCAACGCGGTCACCTGCGCGGACTTGGACGCCGCGAAGATCGAGGGGCTCAAGCGGAACGTCCTGCCGATCTACGAACCGGGGCTCGATGCCTACGTCGAGCGCAACCAGCGCGACGGCCGCCTGCAGTTCACCACCGACGTCGGGGCCGCCATCGCGTCCGCGGAGGTGGTGTTCATCGCCGTCGGCACGCCCCCGGACGAGGACGGGTCCGCGGACCTGCGGCACGTCCTGGCCGTTGCCGGCCAGATCGGCACGCACATGCGCCGCGAGATGGTGGTCGTCACCAAGTCGACCGTCCCGGTGGGCACCGCGGCCAAGGTGGCCGACGCGATCGCGAAGCACGCCAAGCATCCCTTCCACGTCTGCAGCAACCCGGAGTTCCTGAAGGAAGGGGCGGCCGTGGACGACTTCATGAAGCCCGATCGCGTGGTGATCGGCGTCGAGACCGACCACGCCCGCAGCGTGATGGCCGAGCTCTATGCGCCGTTCGTGCGCACGGGGCGGCCGATCATCTTCATGGACATCCCGTCCGCCGAGATGACCAAGTACGCGGCCAACGCCATGCTCGCCACGCGCATCTCGTTCATGAACGAGGTCGCGAACCTGTGCGAGAAGGTGGGCGCCAACGTGGAC
>DASZRI010000114.1:0-9474 GCA_035549215.1 Gemmatimonadaceae bacterium
GGCCGACGAGCCGTGTGCCGGCACCGATGGCGAACAGGATCTCGGTGGTCGTCGGGTTGAGCGAGACGATGCGCGCCGGCGGCGCGGCGGGGACGGCGATCGTGTCGGAGAAGTCGTCCACGATCACGGCCGCCGTGGCTCCACGCGCCGAGCCGGACGCGGAAGGACCGCAGCCGGCAGCAGCCATCAGGACGAGGAACGCAACGAGTCGTGAACGCAAAACGGACATCCGTGCGACGAGGCAGGATGTCCGCGGAGCCCGGGCGCGCGGACCTGCGCACCCGAACAGCCACAGGTCCTCCCCCGAGGGCCGTGTGTGTGGCGCGAACGCAGGTCGTCTCCTGGCTCCGGGCCGCCTCGCTCGCCTTCCCGACTGACGTCAGTGGCATCGTGAGCGGGCGTGTTGCCCGATACAGTGGCGGGGCCGCACCGGCATTGCACCGGTTTCCGTGTCCCGCATTCGCAATCAGTTGTCCCGGCGAATCTACGCCGTACGGCCCTCGGCGGCAAGCGCGGCCGCGATCTGTGCCTTGAGCGCGCTTCGCGCGCGGTCGTGCTCCGCCCGCTCCTCCGGCGTGGCGCCCGTGCGCTGCTCGAAGGCGGCGTCCAGCGCGGCGAGCGCGCGGATAAGGCGCCGGGATTCGGGCTCCGGGGGCGCGGCCATCACGAGGCCGACGCGGCCGCGCCGCATGGCGACGGCAAGCGCACCGAGCATGAGCAGTGCCATTGCGCCGGCGATCGCGAGCATCACGTTCTGGCGCGACCAGATGGTGGACGACGGGAGCGCAACCTGCAGCACCGCGGTGGCGGGGACATCCTGCGCCAGGTAGCGCTTGAAGGCACGTCCCTGCGCGCTGACCGACGCCACCTGCGTGATGCGCGCGCCGGAGACCCCGGCGTTCGGCTCCTCGGTGAGCACCTCGAGCACGCCGGTTGCCTGCTCCATCGGCACGACCAGCGGGAACGACTTCGCGGCGAGCCGGTACGTGATCGCGAGCTGGCGCACGCCCGGACTCACCGGCGCGAACAGGTTGACCTCCGACCCGGCGAACGTGACGGCCCCCGGAGCAACGTCGCCGCCGCTCACCGTCGGCGACTCCGCGCCCGGCGGCAGGTGGCCGACCCACAGCGGCGACAGGGTGTCGCGCGCGATCAGGGTCTTCGTGCTGTCATTGCCGAGGTCGAACACTTCGGCCACCTGGCGCAGGCCGTCGGCACCGGGGGCGCCAAGCACGATGTGCCGCCCCTCGAGCTTGAGGTGCACACCGGTGCTCGTCGTGTCGAACACGATGATGTCCGCGTCGCCGTTGCGGACGTCCGGCGTCCGCAGCGGCGACGAGAAGTACGCGATGCCGTCGTAGCTCGTGGACACGAAGTACACCGCCTGCGCCGAGCCGCTGGTGCGATAGCGGAACTGGTAGACGCCACTCGCGTTCGTGTGGGTGGAGTCCAGCGGGCCCGCGTGGTCAGGGCCGACGCGGTGCAGCACGACCCACGCGCCCGGCACCGGCACCGGATCCCCGGTGCGTCCCGGCTTCTGGACGCGCCCGGCCACGGCGCGGCTCTCGTTGGGCGGGACAAGCGTGCTGTCCTGCGCGCCCGCGCGCGGCGGGAGCGCCGCGACCGAGAGTGCAACGAAGAGGGACAGTCGCGACATGCGCCGCAGCAACGCGCGCACCACGCCGGCGGTTGATGCCACGCGCCCCGACGTGCGGTGCGTGCGGGTCATGGCGTGAAGCGCCCGAAGTCCTCCGGGCGAAGCTGCTCCAGGTACTTCTTCAATTGCTCGGCCGTGAACTCGGAGGCATCGGGCGGCGCCGGCGGTGCCTCGCCGTCCTCGGGCGCCGTGTCCTCGTCGGTGAGCAGTTCCTCGGCGGCGAAGATCGGCGCCTGCAGGCGGAGGGCGATGGCAATGCTGTCGGACGGCCGCGCGTCCACCTGCACGAGTTCGCCGTCGCGCACGATGTGGAGCTCGGCGTAGTACGTGTTGTCCTCCACGCGCGTGACCTGCACCCGGCGCAGCGTGCCGCCCAGCCCGACGATGAGGCTCCGGCACAGGTCGTGGGTCAGCGGGCGCGACGGCCGCAGGTGGCGCATCTCCATCACGATGGACTCGGCCTCCGGCTGGCCGATCCAGATGGGCAGCACGCGATCGCCGTCCTTCTCCTGCAGGATCACCACGTAGGCGCGGGACGTGCTGTCCACGCCCATCCTTGCGACCACCACTTCGACCATCGCGCCCTCCCAGGCGCCGCCCCGTGGGGCGGAATCACCGCACCGCGCGCTTGAGCGCGGCCGCGCGGTCCGTACGCTCCCACGTGAAGAGCGTGCGGGCGCGCGCGCCGCTCCCCACCTTCTCCGGCTTGCGCCCGAAGTGGCCATACGCCGACGTCGCGCTGTAGATCGGCTTGCGCAGGTCGAGCGCCGTGATGATGCCGCGCGGCGTGAGGTCGAACACGTCGCGCACCGCCGCCGTGATCACGTGGTCCGCGACGGCGCCCGTGCCGAACGTGTCCACCATGATCGACACCGGCTCGGCGACGCCGATGGCGTAGGCGAGCTGCACCTCGCAACGGCGGGCGAGCTTCGCGGCCACGATGTTCTTGGCCACCCAGCGCGCGGCGTAGCACGCGGAGCGGTCCACCTTGGACGGATCCTTGCCGCTGAACGCGCCGCCGCCGTGACGGCCCATGCCGCCGTACGTATCCACGATGATCTTGCGCCCGGTGAGCCCGGCATCGCCCTGCGGGCCACCGACCACGAACCGGCCCGTCGGGTTGATGTGGTACTTGATCCGCTTCGTCACCAGCTCCACGGGCAGCGACGGCAGGATGATGCCGTCGATGATCTCCTCGCGGATGCGGCGGTTGGAGATGCCGTCGGCGTGCTGCGTGGAGATGACGACCGTGTCCACGGCAACCGGGCGATGGTCCTCGTACACGACGGTGACCTGCGACTTGCCGTCGGGCCGCAGCCACTCCATCTCCCGGCTCTTGCGCGCGTCGGCGAGGGCGCGCGTCAGCCGGTGCGCGAGCATGATCGGCATCGGCATGAACTCGTCCGTCTCGTCCGTGGCGTAGCCGAACATCATCCCCTGGTCGCCCGCACCGCCCGTATCCACGCCCATGCTGATGTCGCCCGACTGGCGGTCGATGGTCGTGAGCACGGAGCACGTGTGGTAGTCGAAGCCGTAACCGGCGTCGGTGTAGCCGATGCGCTCGATGGTGTCGCGGGCGATCTCGGGGATGTGCACGTAGGTGCGCGTCGTGATCTCCCCGGCCACCAGCGCCATGCCCGTCGTGACCAGCGTCTCGCACGCGACGCGCGCGGGGGGGTCATCCGCCAGGATGGCGTCGAGGACCGCATCGGAAATGGCATCGGCGACCTTGTCCGGATGTCCTTCGGTCACCGACTCGGAAGTGAAGAGATGCCGTTCGCTCACGTGCGACTCGTGCTGGGATTTGGGGAGGGAGGGACGTGGACGGCGCCGTCGCGCCGCCACAGGAGAATAAGGGGGCGGCGAGGGGCCGGGCAACCCGCGCTCAGAGGAAACTCACGTCGCCCAGCGCCTCGCGCAGGCGACGCGTGAGCTCTTCCTCGGCGGCGGCGGCCGTCGGCGCCCGCAAGGCAGCCGTTGCGGCGACCTCGGCGTCGCGGACGCTGATGCTGCGCACGATGCGCTTGACCAGCGGCACCGAGCGCGGCGCGACGCTCAACTGGCGTACGCCGAGGCCGAGCAAGGCGTAGGCCATGACGGGCTGCGACGCCATCTCGCCGCACACGCTCACCGGGCGCCCGCCGGCCTCGCCCATGTCCACCGTCCGCCGGATGAGCCGCAGCACGGCCGGATGCAGCGGGGTGAAGCGGTTGGCCAGGTTGGCGTTGCCGCGATCCACCGCCAGCGTGTACTGCACGAGGTCGTTGGTCCCGATGCTCAGGAATGCGCTCTCGTCCACGAAGGTATCCGCGGCCACCGCGGCCGCCGGCGTTTCGATCATCACGCCGAGCGGGACGTCGGTCCGATGCGCGATGCCGCGCGCGGTGAGCTCCGCAGACGCTTCCTCGAGCAGCGCGCGCGCCTCCCGCACCTCGGCCACCGAGACCACGAGCGGCAGCATGATCTGCACGTCGCCGTGGTTCGCCGCGCGCAGGAGGGCGCGCAGCTGCGTGCGGAACAGGGCCGGCTGGTCCAGGCACATGCGGATGGCGCGCCAGCCGAGGAACGGGTTTGCCTCGGTGGGAAAGCCCCCCACGGGGAGCTTGTCGCCGCCGATGTCGAACGTGCGGATGACGACGGGCTTGCCGCTGAACGCCTCGACGACCCGACGATAGGCACGGTACTGCTCGTCCTCGTCGGGCATCGTGGCGCGGCCCATCACGAGGAACTCGGTGCGCATGAGGCCCACGCCCTCGGCGCCGCTGTGCACGGCCTGCTCGGCCTCGTCGGGCAGGTCCACGTTCGCGCGGAGCATGATGCGCACGCCGTCGAGCGTGATGCTCTCCAGTGACGCCAGCCGCTGCAGCTCGGCCTTGATGACCTCTTCCTGGCGGGCGCGCTCGTGGTACCCCTCGATCTCGGCATCGGTCGGGTTGACCGTGATCGTGCCGGCCGTGCCGTCGAGAATGGCGCGTTCCCCGCCCCGCAGCTCCGTGGAGGCAACCCGCAGGCCGACGACCGCCGGCAGCCCGAGCGACCGCGCGAGGATGGCGACGTGCGACGTCCGCGTGCCGGCGTCGGTGGCGATGCCGGCGATGGCCTCGCGGTCGAGCTGCACCGTGAGGCCCGGCGTGAGGTCGTGCGTGACGAGGATCGCGTTCGCGCCCTTGGGCAGGTCCACCGGATCGTGGTCCGGCAGGCCGAGCAGGATCGTGAGCACGCGAATGTGCACGTCGGTCAGGTCGCTCACGCGCTCGCGGAGCATCGCCACCGAGTGCCGGGCGAAGCGCTGGCGCCACTCGAGCATCACGATGTCGAACGCCTTCTCCGCCGCGAGGTTCTGGCGGATCAGGTCCTCGACGCCGGTGAGGAGGTCGGTGTCCTCGAGGATCGAGTACTGGACGTCGAAGATCGCGGCTTCCTCACGCCCGGCAGCCGCCTCGACGCGCGCGCGCACGTGGCGCAGGCGCTCCTTGGCCCGGTCCACGGCCTCGTGGAAGCGCCGGACCTCGCCCGGCCCCTGTTCGTCGCCCACCACGCGGTGGCGGCCATCGGGCCCCTCCCAGCGAAGCAGGTGCACCGGCCCCACGGCGATGCCGGGCGACGCCGGGATTCCGCGCAAGGTGCGATCCACTACGCCTCTCCGAACCCGTCGGCGACGAGCTGCGCCAGGGCCTCGAGCGCCTCGTCGGCGTCCGGGCCGTCGGCGCGCAGCCAGAGCTGCGCCCCGCACTCGGCCGCCAGCATCATGACCCCCATGATGCTCTTGCCATTCACCTCGAGGTCGTCGCGAATGATGGCGATGTCGCTGCGGAACTTCGACGCCAGCTTCACGATCTGCGCCGCCGGCCGCGCGTGCAGCCCCACCTTGTTCACGATTGTGACGGTCCGTTCAGCCATCAGCGAATCACCGAGAGGAGGACGAAGAGGGAGAGCATCACGAGCGCGAAGCGCCAGCCTTCGAGGCGCCCCTGGAGCTTCACTACGAGCACGGCGCCGGCCACCGCCGCGAGCACGACCGCCGCAACGGCGGTGCGCCCGGGCCCGAGCACGCGCGAGAACGCGAGCGGAATGCCGACCCCGGCCGCGAATGCCGTGCATTTCGCCAGGACCTGCGGGCCCTGCCGGAGGACGGGGTGCGCGAGCCCCGAGGCCACGCGCATGCCGTGCATCCAGCCGGTGCGGAGCCCCCAGACGAGCAGGGCCACGTGCCCGGCATTGTACAGCCCGAGGAAGATTGCCACCACCAGGAGCGGGCTGGCGTGCAGGCCGAATGCCGCCAGCGACACCAGCGAGCAGAACGGCAGCCACCCGGCCCACACCAGGCGATCACCCACGCTGCCCAGCGGCCCGCACAGCGCCGTGCGGAAGCGCTCGATGCGCTCCGGCGGCTCCTGCTCGAGCTCGACGCGCGCGAGCGCCCCGACGGCGACCGCCGCCAGGTACGGGTGCGCGTTGAAGTACCGGCTCTCGCGCGCGAGCGCCTGCTTGAACTCCGGCGAGTGCGCGCCACCCGGCAGCCGGCGCAGCGCCGGCTCCAGGCAGAAGCCGAGCCCGTTGCCGAGCAGCGTCTCGTAATTCCACGACCCCTGGATGGCGAGCAGGCGCAGGAGCATCGCGCCCTGCGTGCGCACCGGGAGGCGGGTCGCCGGCGCGCTCACGCAGCCGCCACCGAGAGCAGGCCGGCGACGAGGCCGACGAGGAAGATCCAGCGCGTCGCCTTCGTCGTGTGCAGCATCTTCCAGATGGCCCCGAACGCGACGGCCGCAGCGACGGCCACGAGCACTGCGCGTGACGAGAGCTCCGACATGGACCAGCGCGCGACGACCGCGGGCTCAAGCGGCGCGAGCACGAGGTAGCCGGCCGCCGTGAGCAGCACGCCGCGCAGCAGGTCGGCCGTGAGCCCCGCGAGCTGGAGCCCGATCACGGTTCCGCGCGCGCCAGCGTCGAGCCCGCCGCGGTGCCGCGCCGCCCATGCCGCATTCCGCTGGCGCAGCTTGACCATGCTCCAGCCGCCCAGCCACGCGATGAAGAGGGAGCCCAGCACCGCGACGGTGAGCGAGCCCAGGTGGGGCGTGGCCTGCGCCGCGAAGATCGCACCGCCGATCACCGCCGCCGATCCCCACTCCGGATAACGCGACGCGCCGACCGGAAGGGTCTCGAGCGCGACCAGCTCGAGCGCTGCGCCCGCGAAGACGCCGTGCTCGGGGTGCCCCACAAGCATCCCGGCCAGCGTCGCCGCGACCAGCGGCCGCGCCAGCATTGCCTGCGGAAAGCTCACGGTGTCGAGCCCGCAGACTCCGCCCAGGAGTGCGATCGGCAGCAGGTCGCCGAGCATCAGCACACGGCCCGCGCCGCCAGCAGTTCCTCGAGCGGCACCGGCCGCGCCGAGGGAACGTCCTGCGCCGTGACGACCACCCCGCGCGCGGCGATCTCCCGCAGGTCGTGCTCCTCGTCCGGCGAGAGGAACACGTAGCGCAGCCGCTGCACCCGATCCGTGCGATGGTGCACGCCGCCGACGTTCACGGTCGTGATGCTGTCCGCCGCGACCAGCGCGCGCATGGACGCGATGTCGCCGGTGAGCAGGATGCCCACGCGCGGATCCGCACGGTAGCGGGCGAGTGCCGCCGGCGCATCAGCGACGGAATGGAAGTAGACGTCCATCTCCGGCGGCACGGCCATGCGATAGAGCTCGCGCTCCCATTCGCTCGCGGCCACCGCGTCGTCCACCAGCACGATGAACTTGAGGTTGAGCGGCTGTCCCCAGCCCACGACCACCTGGCCGTGGATCAGGCGATCATCCACGCGATGCAGCACGAGCGTCACGCCACGCCCTCCGTGGCGACGATGGCCGTGCGGCCGCGCTCGGCGGCGTGTCGCGCCGCCTCCGCCGCCGGCTTGTCGTCGGCGAACACGAAGTCGAGCAGGGTCGGCAGGTTCACGCCGGACACGAGCACCGCCTCGGGCATGCCGCGGAGGATGCGCCGGGCCGCCATCGTGCAGCTCCCGGCCTGGAGATCGGTGAAGAGCACGCACACACCGGTGCGCTCCATGGTGCTGCGCAGGAGCTGCTCGATGTCCGCCGCGCTGAGCTGCGGGACCGCGAGGGGAACGAGCATCGTGCCCCGCCCCGTGATCACGTCCACGGCGGAGACGAGCCCGGCCGCAAAGTCGCCGTGCCCGGCCACGATGGCCCGCGCTTCGCTATTCGTCATCTTCCTGCAGGTAGCGCCGCACGTCGGCGGCGGCGCGCATGCGCCCGATCAGGCGCTCGTTGAACCGCTCGGCGGGTTCCACGCCGCTGTACTTGAGCAGGTGGTGCATCGCGATCACCTCGGCGATCACGGTGATGTTCTTTCCCGGATTGAGCGGCACGGTGATCTTGGGCAGCTCGACGTCCAGGATGGTCGTCGTCTCGCCGTCCAGCCCCGTGCGCTCGACGACCGCATCCGAGTGCCATTCGGCCAGGTGGACGACCACCTCGATGCGCTTCTGCTGTCGCACGGCACGGATGCCGAAGATGGCAGGGATGTCCACGAGCCCGATGCCGCGGATCTCCATGTAATGGCGCTGCATCTCGTGGCCGCTGCCGATGAGCACGTCCGTGCCGCGCCGCTTGGCGAACACGAGGTCGTCCGCGACGAGCCGGTGCCCCCGTTCCACGAGGTCGAGCACGCACTCCGACTTGCCGATGCCGCTCTTGCCCATGAACAGCAGGCCGACGCCGAACACGTCGGCCAGCGAGCCGTGCAGCGTCGTCGTCGGCGCGAAGCTGTCCTCGAGCCACGGCTTGATGCGCGTGTAGAACTCGTTGGTCTTGAGCTGCGACACGAGGATGGGAACGCCCGCAGCCGCGGCCGACTCGACCATGTCCGCCGGGGGCTCCTGGCCCTTCGTGACGAAGACGCAGGGGATTGCGTGCGAGAAGAACAGCGCCAGGACGCGCCTCCGCTCGGCGTCGGCGAGCGTCCGCAGGTACGTGATCTCGGTCTCGCCGAAGACCTGCAGGCGGTGGCCCGGGAAGCGCTCGGTGTAGCCGGCCAGCACGAGCCCCGGACTCGAGATGTTGGGACTCGTGATCTCCCGATCGAGCCCGCCGGTGCCCGGCACGGGGGACAGTTGCAGCGTGTCGCGCATCCGGTCGAGCAGGCGACCGGCGGTGAGCGGTTGCTTCACGCGATCCTCGCGCGGCAGGTGCCGTCCATGCAGTTCATCCCTCCGCGCCCAGCAGGCGCTGCAGGTGCCGTTCCGTCTCGTCCGCTGCGCGTTCCCACGTGAAGCTCTCCGCGAAGGTGCGGGCGTGCGTGCCCAGCCGCTCCACCAGCGAGGCATCGGCAGCCAGGCGATCCATGGCCGCCGCCATCGCACCCACGTCGCCGTGCGGAACCAGGAACCCGGTCTCGCCGTCGCGCACCGACTCGCGGATGCCCGGCGAGTTGGACGCCACGACGGGAGTGGCGCACGCCGCCGCCTCGAGGTTCGTGATCCCCCAGCCCTCCTTGGGTGACGCAAAGGCCAGGGCCCACGAGCGTCGCAGCAGGGCCAACTTCTCCCCCTCGCTGATACGCCCAAGAAACCGCACGCGATCGCCGAGGTCAAGCGAGGCGGCCAGTCGCTCGAGGGCCGGCCGGTAGTTGCCCGCACCGGCAATGTCGAGGCGGGCCTCGCGGTGGCGCATGGCGCCGAACGCGCGGATCACGAGCTGCACGCCCTTGTACTTCTTCAGGCGGCCGAGGTAGGCGAAGGTCGGCACCGCGTCGCGCGTGCCCGCGGCCGGCGTGTAGCCGACCGTGTCGATGCCGGGGTAGATCACCTCG
>DASZRI010000115.1:0-3331 GCA_035549215.1 Gemmatimonadaceae bacterium
GCCGCTGATTCCAGCGCCCTCGATTAAGGGAAGTCGCTTCCCGATAACGGCTCGCCCTGCGCTCCTGCGCCATGGTGAAGCGACCTGTGTGCGTGACGAACTGTGGCTCGTCGCCCCTATGCGTTCTCCAGGAAGTGCCGAATGCGCATGATACAGGACTTATCCGGCAATGCCGTGCGCGTGGGCTTCCCTGGGGATCACAAATATGATGTCGCGGGACCGTCGGGCGGGCCGACACCGGGGCAGGGTGCCGGCCAGGCGCCCAGGCAGCACTGGTCCTACCGGCGCCGGATGCGCACGCCGCCGTTCACTGTCTCGGCGCGAACCAGTGCGCCGCCGTGGCCGATCGTCGTCGAGATCGTGCGGCCGAGCCGCCCCTGCACCGTGATCGGGAAGTCGGCGCTGAAGCCGCCGTTGGTGCTCGCCGCCTCGAGCCGCGCGTTGTAGTCCTGCGGCAGCGCGACCGTGATGCCGCCGTTCGTGGTGCGCAGGTCCACGCCGTCGCCGATCGGGGTGGACCCGGACAGCGCCGCGTCGATCCCGCCGTTGGTCGTCTCGGCGCGGACATTCCCGGCAACGTCGGCCAGGTGGATGCCGCCATTCATCGTGCGCAGGTCCATCCGCCCGCCGAGCTGCGCGACCGTGATGCCGCCGTTCATCGTCGAGGCGTCCAGGTTCGTCGCGCGGGGCACGTACACGTCGAGGCTCACGCTCCAGCCACGGTGCCGCCGCATGGACGGGCCGTCGGCGCGGATGCCGGCGTCGGTGACCGCGACGCGGATGTCCGACGCGAGCGCCTTCGCGTCGGCCTGCGTCTCGGCATTCGCCTGAATCATGGCCACGACGCGCATCGTCGGCTGGTCCCAGCCGTGCACGGTGATGCTGCCGTTCATGCCGGGCGCGATGGTGAGCGAGCCTGACGGGCGGTCGATCGTGAAGTTGCGAACGTCGCAGTAGCGCTCCTCGTCGCCCCAGTGGCCGTGCTGGCAGTCGTCCAGCCAGCGCTGCGCGGGGTCCTGCTGGGCGCCGGCGGGGCGGAGGGCGGTGGCGACGAGCAGTGAAGCGGCCAGCAAGGCAAGGCGCGACATCGAGGGCTCCAGTGAGGGGTTCGCGGGGTGTGACACCCCCCGGCGCGCCTTGGTTGGAATCGGCCCCGCGTCCTATATTCCCGGGCGACCCGGTCCCTCCAGACGTTCGACGCATCCCACCATGATGACCCCTGATGGTCGGAGCCCCGCCTCCATGCGACACCTGACCCTTGTCTCCCGTGCGCTGGCCGTCGGCGCGCTGCTCCTGCCGGCAGCGGCGCGCGCGCAGCATGCGCGCCCGCAGTGCGATCCCGACGTGAAGCTGCCCCCCGGCTTCTGCGCCACGCTCTTTGCCGATGGGCTGCCTGCGCCGCGGCACATCGCGGTGGCGGCGAATGGTGACGTCTTCGTGTCGCTCGCCGGCACGCGCACCGAGCACGGTGGCGTGGTGGCGCTGCGGGACACGACCGGCGACGGCAAGGCCGACGTGCGGCAGGCGTTCGGCGACTTCCGGTCGAGCGAAGTGCGCCTGTTCGACGGCTACCTGTACACCGAGACGACGACGGACATCCTGCGCTACCGCATGCGCCCGGGCGCGCTGGAACCGGTGGGCGGGCCGGACACCGTGGTGAAGGGGCTTCCGCCGGGCGGGAACCACTTCTTCAAGACGTTCGTCATCGACCCGAAGGGCGTGCTGTACGTGAACGTCGGCTCGGCCACGAACGCGTGCCAGTCCAAGGACCGGCAGCCGGGCGTGCCGGGCGCGGATCCCTGCGTGGAACTGGAGACGCGCGCCGGCATCTGGAAGTTCGACGCGCGCAAGCTGGGCCAGACGCAGGCGACGGGTGAGCACTACGCGCGCGGCATCCGCAATGCCGTGGGCATGGACATCCATCCCGGCGACAACGTGCTGTGGACCACGCAGCACGGACGCGACCAGCTCAACAACTGGCCGCAGTGGAACGACTCGACGAGCGCCGAGTCGCCGGGCGAGGAGCTGTTCCGCGTGACGCGCGGTGACGACTTCGGCTGGCCGTACTGCTACTACGACATGGCCCGCCAGGCCAAGCTGCTCGCGCCGGAATACGGGGGCGACGGCCGCACGGCGGGGCGGTGCGCGGACAAGAAGGGGCACGTGGCCGTGTTCCCGGCGCACTGGGCGCCCAACGGCCTCATGTTCTACCGCGGGACGATGTTCCCCGCGCGGTACCGCGAAGGGGCGTTCATCGCGTTCCACGGGTCGTGGAATCGCGCGCCGATGCCGCAGCAGGGCTTCCGCGTCGTGTTCCAGCCGCTGCGCGGCAACGCGGCCGCCGGTCCGTACGAGACGTTCCTCAGCGGCTTCTTCGAGGACGGCAAGCCGACCACGCTCGGCGGCCGGCCCACGGGGCTGGGGCAGGGGCCGGACGGTGCGATCTACGTCGCCGACGACATGAAGGGCCGCGTCTGGCGGATCACCTACACCGGGACGCGGTGACCGACCCGGGGCAGGTTCCGCCGCCCGACCCGGCGCTGCAGGCCCTGCAGGCGCGGTTCCGTGGGACGATCCAGAACACGATCGCCGCGCTGCGCCACTCCGCGGCGCAACTCGCCGCAGCGCCACGCTCGCCGGAGCTGATCGAGGCGCTGCGGCGAGAGCTGCATCGCGTGCATGGCACGGCTGGCTCCTACGGGTACACCGAGGCGTCGGCCATTGCCGCGCGCGCCGAGGAGCGCGCCGTGCGCTGGGCGCGCGATCCGCTGCTCGAGACGGGTGAGCGTGCGGCCATCGTCGAGCACCTGGCCAGTGCGCTGGAGCAGGCGTTCGCGGAGCCGGCGGGACGGGAGGGCGCCCCGGCGACGAATGCCACCGGGGGCGGGACCGGGGGCGACGCGCGCATCCTCGTGGCTGCCGGGCTCCCCTCCGACATGCTGGACACGCTGCGTGCCGAGGCGGCGCTGCACGGGTTCACCGTGCGCGCGCTGACGCTGGAGCAGTGCACGCCAGCGGTGCTGCGCAGCATTGGTCCCTCGCTCATCGCCGTCGAGGCGCCGACGTATTCCGCGGTCGTGGACACCGTGTGGTCCATCGGCACGCCGCTGGTGGTGCTCGAGCGGCGTCCGCGCGCGCAGCGGACGTCCTTCGTGCCGCCGCTGCGCGCCGGGATGGCGGTGGCCGACATCACCGACGGGTTCGGCTCGGTGTTCGACGTGGCCGAGCGCGTGCTGGTGCAGGGCTCGTGGGCGGGGGCGACGATCCTCGCGGTGGACGACGATCCCGCGATGCTGATGATGGTGCGGTACGTGCTGGAGGCGCCCGGCAT